>CAWVTO010000059.1:0-9952 GCA_963932895.1 uncultured bacterium | reverse complement strand
ATATCACGGTAATACCCAACCTTGGCACGCCCTATACCGCAGCTGATGGGGGAAACTTTGAAAGCAATGGTTGGCACTTTGGATCAGAATCACTAGCTGGAGGAGTAGACCTATGGGAACGTGGAGCCCCTTCAAATGCTATTAGCAATACAGCCTCAGGTTCTAATGTTTGGAAAACAGATTTAGATGCTGACATTGCAAAAGCACATTATCAATGTGCACTTTATAGCCCATCATTCAATATGATGGCGAGTGGCTCATATACTTTAGGTTTAGACTATAGAATGGAGGCTGTTCACAGCCAAGTCCCAATAGGAGTATACGTAGAGTATTCTATAGATGGTGGCACACTATGGACACAACTTGGCACTTATAATGCAGCTAATAATTGGTATAGTACATCCAGCCATTTAGTTGTCTCTAGTGGCATTTGTTGGTCTCATAGCCGCTCGTCCTATACTTCCGCAACTGTAAATGCTTCGGCACTGGCAGGCAATAGTGACGTTCGTTTTAGAGTAGTTACCGCAGTTGCAGATGGGTGGAGTCTTGGAGGTAACCCAACTGTGGGTTATGAAGTAGATGGATTTTCATTGGACAATTTCTCTCTCTCAGGACCAGCAAACGATGCAATAGGCCTACCTGTAGAAACAACTCTAAACACTACAGCAACAGCCAATTTAGGCCCCAATGAAACTGTTAACTTTATATCGGTAAACAATAAGATTTTAGCGACTATACAGAATCTGAGCACACACAATTACGGTGCTACCACGGTAACGGTAGATAATGCGGGTGTCTCAACGCAAAACTTTAGTACAAATACAGCGGCAAGTCAACAGATAATGGACAAAACACTTACGGTAATACCTACTACCAATAACGCAAGTGGCTCTTATCGAATGACTACCTATTTTACGAATGCAGAAGCTTCCGCTTGGAAAACCAATACAACTCAATATCTAAAAAACTTCAACCAAATAAAATCACCAAGTTCCGTCAGTTCTGGAACTATCGCCAATACGGTATACGGAACAAGTCCTTCAATAGACTCTACATACAATGGCTCAGAATTAGCCGTTACTGCTACGTTTAATACAGGCTTCTCCGGGTTTGGAGGTGGATTGAATGGCTCTACGGGTCCCCTTCCTGCGGAGTTGATAGCATTCTATGGAGAACGAGAAGGGAACAGTAGTGTACTACGTTGGGAAACAGCCTCAGAATTGAATACGAATACATTCGAAATTGAACGACTTAACAACACTAAATTTGAAAGCACAGGAAGCGTTCGTGCTGCAGGCAACTCTCGCAGCTTTAGGACATATACATATAGCGACAACCTACCAAGTACCGATAATGGCAAATTTACCTATAGACTTAAAATAGTGGATTACAATGGCGAATATGAGTATAGTGACATCCTCGTTCTTAATGAAACAACGTCACTCGCACCTGTTAAGATATACCCGAGTCCTGCTCAAGACTTTGTAAACATCCAATTGGGTGATGAGATGGACGGTGAAATTGATGTTAAAATTGTTGACCTTAAGGGAGTAGTGGTCAAAAAAATAGAGAACATATCGCGAAACGAAAAAGTGAATCTTACAGACATACGAAGTGGGACTCACTTCATCGTATTATCCAGAGAAGGTAGGCTAGTAGCGACTAGAAAAATATTAATCATCAAGTAATAGATAGATAAGTATAAATTGCAAAGGACTTAGCGAATGTGCTAAGTCCTTTTTTTTACACCATGAGATTAATACCTGTTTTAGCTTTTATCCTTACTTACTCAAGTAGTGCATTTTCACAAATAAGTCAAATCAGCATAGATGATACCGGCAATCCTAACGAGCCGAGTATCTGTTTTTCTAAAAATGGAGATAGCCTGCTATATGCCGCAGCTAATATCACTAATTTTTATAGCATAAACACTTCAAAAGGGACTGTTTACAAGCAAAAAGCGAGTTCTCCTTTAGGCGTATATGGCGATCCAGTTTTGCATTGGGCAAAGTCTTCTTTGTACTATGCACACCTTGCCAAAACACCCAAAAAAGAATACGGAGATTGGTTTGATAGAATAGTCGTACAACGCATAGACAGCATACGCCCCTGGACAGAAAAATCGTATAGTGTTGGATATAATATGGGCAAAATGCAGGATAAACCTTGGTTGAGTTCCGATGATTGGTCTGTGAGGTACAAAGACAATGTATACGTAACGTGGACAGAGTTTGACACATACGGCAGCGATGACCCAAATGACTACTCGCGGATACGTTTTGCGGCACTCAACTCAGGAAATGATAGTTTTAGTCAAGCGATTACCATTTCAGATACCGTAGGAAATTGTGAAGATGGCGACAATACCTTAGAAGGAGTCACAACTGCGGTAGACGCTTCAGGAAACCTGTATGCCGCTTGGGCAGGACACGGCAACATTTACTTTGACCAAAGTAATAATGGCGGAAAAACGTGGGGAACAGACCGCATTGTAGCTACACAGGTAAAGGGATGGGACATGGATATGCCCAATATTATGCGGGCCAATGGTATGCCATTCTTAGTAGCTGACCGGGCACGAAGTGCTCTCTATATTTGCTGGGCAGATGAACGAAATGGCCATGCAGATATATGGCTACTTGCTAGTAAAGACCTGGGCAAAACGTGGAGCGATCCTATTCTACTAAACTTAGATATAACCAATACCCATCAGTATTTTCCAAATATTGCCATAGATGAGAATACAGGGGATGTTCATGTTGCCTACTATGATTTTAAGACCAGCCCTACGAACACTTTTTATACCATAACACTTGCTACGTATACTACAGATGGAAGGGTCACCAATACACAACTAACACCATTTGTAACCGCTCTTCCTGGTAAACAGGTATTTTATGGAGATTACCTCGATATAGACGTGTACAACAACCAACTTGCTGTAGCATATACCGCCTACGACCTTAGTCAAAAAACGGAGATAAATCTCCTAACAGAAGCAACGATTAACAATGGTGTTTTCAGTAAAATAGCAATAAACAATACTCTGGCTGTTGTTCGGAATAACGATACCGCACGCTTAATCCTCAATGTAGAGCACCCGCACAAAACTAAAATGACGGTTCATATAGAAAAAAATGGAAAGAAAAGTAGGCACATCTATAAAGCAGTATACCGCGGATCGGACACCAGTTGGGACCACATACTAGGTGCCGTATATATTAAGCCTGAAGCTCATATTTCTCGTATAAAATACCGGATAAGAGACCTTGCAGTGCGAAACGTTTACAAACGTAAGATCCAGCTAGATTGATAGCGATATACCCTCGCTTTGGTAGTGGCAAGTACACTCCATATATTCACCTTGCCTTTTCAGGTCAAAACAACGTAATTTGCACACTATTTTTTAACGACGAAAACAATGTCAGATAAATACAACAAAGAAGAACCAAGTGTCTTACAGAAAATCCAAAACCAAACAGGTTGCCTGTTTTTGGTAATAGGTGCAGCTATGCTTGCTTTTGTGCTTACAGATTTAGTAAGTAGCGGAAGCAGTATTTTTGGATCAACCGAAAATTCAGTAGGTAGTATAAACGGGAACCCTGTTTCGTACGAAGAGTTTAACAGTACCTACGAGGGAATGAAGCAACAATTGGTTCAAAACAACCCAGGTATTACTATAGATGAGACTATAGCTGAGCAATATAGAACACAAGCGTGGAACTCTCTAATACAAGCTAAGACCATAGAGCCTCAGTATGAGCAACTTGGTATAACTGTGAGCCCAGCAGAACTTGAAGACTTGACGGTAGGTGCAAACACGCATCCACAAATACAACAATCTTTCAGAGATCCTAAGAGCAATCAATTTGATAAGCAGCGACTTATTCAGTTTCTGAAACAGGATATAAATGATAATCCTCAGGCAAGAGAGAGTTGGACTTCGTTCCAAGAACAATTTACGACTGGGTTAATCGCTGAGAAGTACCAAAATTTGGTTTCCAGTTCGTTTTACACAACTAATTTAGACGCTCGTAATAGAGGTAAAGAAATGGACCAAACCGTAAATGCTTCGATCGTAAGTATACCATATGCTCAATTGTCTGACTCTAATATTTCGGTTTCTAACTCAGAAATATTAGCGTATGCCAAAAAATATAAAAGTAAATACGTACAGCAAGCCAGTAGAGATATAGAATACATCAAATTGGATGTTGTTCCATCTTCAAAAGACTCGGTTGGAATGATGGAATGGGCAGGAGAAACGTTAGAGAAATTTTCAAACACAAAGAACGATTCTGCTTTTGTAAGTATTATGGGTAGCGAGACTCCTTTCAACTCAGCTTTTCAAATAAGAGGATCTTTCTCTCCAGAGGTGGAGAATAGCGTTTTTGAGGCAGAAGCAGGTAAAGTAGTTGGTCCATTCCAACAAAACGGAGTCTATAGTGTATTTAAAGTACTAGACTTTGGTAGAGACTCATTGCGTTCTGTAAAGGGTAGCCATATCCTTTTTGCTGTAGCAGGTACAGATACTGCTAAAGCAGAAAAAGAAGCTAGAGAGGTGTTAGCTAAAATAAAAAGTGGCACTACTACTTTTGCAACTCAAGCATCCTCTAGAAACTTTGACGCTACTAGAGCTACCGGTGGAGATATGGGTTGGGTACGTGAAGAATCTAGAGCATATTCAAAAAGACTAATCAATCGTCTTATGACTTCTGGACAAGGAAACTTTGTAATCGTTAGAAGTAGCAGAGGTGTACACCTCGCAAAAGCTACATCTGCTGTAAGTCGCAAAACGGTAAAAGTAGCGATCGTAAACCAAAGCATATTCCCGAGTACAGCCACAGACGGTGCGTTCTATAAAAAAGCTGGTGAATTTCTTGGTAAAGCAACAGGAGATCAAAGTTTTGAAGAAGTAGCAGAAAGCATGGGACTTGGTAAGCGTGTAGCCAACAAGATATCAGAAAAAAATAGAAGCATACCAAACATAAACGAATCGGATAAAATAGCAGAATGGTTGTTTAATTCTTCTACAGAAGAAGGTAGTGTTTCTGGTGTAATAGATGTAGACGGAAGTCTTGTAGTAGCTAAGGTTTCTAAGGTAAGAGAAGAAGGCCTACCAAGTGCTGAAGATCTACGTGGCGAAATAGAACTCATCCTAAAAAACCAAAAGAAAGCAGAAATACTACTGCCAAAAATGAAATCGGCTCTTTTAACTGCTAAAACAGCAGAGGAATTGAGCAAAGCTCTAGATGCAGTAGTGACTCCAGTACCTGCAGCTTCTTTCAATACAGGTAGTCTTCCCAACATAGGACAAGATTATAAAATAATAGGAAGTATACTGGGTACTCCAGTAGGAAAACATTCCAATGTAATAGAGGGTACAACAGGTGTAGCAGTGGTCTTTGTAAACAACGCAAATGAATACAATACCAACAATATGGATGCACTCAAGAATCAAATAAAACAAGAGTCTGAACAAAACACACAAGGAGGAATAGAAGCAGCACTTATTGAAAAGGCTGAAGTAAAAGATCAACGTTACAAATTCTACAACTAAGACGCTATTGATTTCGCGTTTTAACAAAATAACATATACAAAGGTGGGGACAGGTCCCCACCTTTGTTTTTTACACGGATTTTGTGAAGACTCCCGGATTTGGGAGCCCCTCGTAACCGAATTTGCCAAAACATACACCTGCATAACCATAGACCTACCCGGTTTTGGGGCAAGCACAAACATCCCATTCACCACTATTCCTGCAGTAGCCAAACAGGTAAAAGATCTTTTAGACCACGAGAATGTGATGCAGCCCATACTTTTAGGTCACTCACTTGGTGGTTATATCGTAGCAGAATACATGCATCAGTGTCCGGATAGTTTAGCTGCTGCTGCATTTATTCACTCTACCACCTATGCAGATAGCAGTCTTAAAAAAGAGAATAGACTCAAGTCCATAGATTTCATCAACACACACGGCACTGCCGAGTTCTTTCGCATATTTATACCAGGTCTCGTAGCTCCACCGTATAGGGCACGACTACGTGATGATTTGACTGCCATGGTAAGAAGTACGCCTATATCATCTGTAATAGCCGGATTGCATGCCATGAGAGATCGAGAGGACCACAGAAGCCTTCTCGATACATTTGATAATCCCATCTTGCTATTGCGTGGAGAAGAAGACAACCACTACCAAGCCCATGATATATATGAACAAGCAGCACGATGCCAAGCAGCACAAGTAAGTAGCTTAGACAATGTAGGACACCTCAGTATGCTTGAAGATCAAAAAAAATGCCTCACCGAAGTGAAGCATTTTCTTGATTTTGTAGCTGCTGTGAGCTAACTCATATTTCAGCACCCAAAATTAAATAACGTCTATTTTATTCTACTCCATTCACTGGTTTTGCCTAAAAATGGCATGCCCAACACGAAGCCTCTTAAGTACAAATTTTTCTTATCGTCTCCTTCGAAATACATATATCCATCATATGTTTTACCATCTGTCGGGTTATAGATAGTCCCATCATTCCACTCATTTTCATCTGCATCCCATGTAAACCCTTTTGCTATGACCATACCCAGACGGTCTCTATCTCTGAGCTCCTCGTTTGAATTTTCTGGATCCTTTTTGGGACTACCACTGGCATCATTAGGCTCTACCAAATGTTCTATCTTGCCATAGTATTTACCATTTTTGGCTTTGTACATGCGTATGTGTGCTGTTTTTTCAGCATTCCAATACGTGCCTTTTATATCATCTGCAGTTAGTCCATTTATCATTACTGCACTCGCAACTATTACTAAGCCTAACACTAGTGTGGCTAAAGAAAATCTTTTCATCATTCTGTTTTTTTTACTTATTCCGTTTCAATTATACACAATCCTAGCCAAATGAATTCATACCTGTGTATAGATTATTTGTGAGCACATACAATACGGTACTTTATTTGTAGGTAATTACACATTGATGAAACCAATACTTACAACACTCTTACTCTTGTTTTTTGCAAATACGTATGCACAAACAGCTGCCGAATTACTCATTCAAGCCAATAGAGCTACACTCGAAAGAGACTACGATAAAGCCTTAGACCTTTACAGTAAATACATTGCACTTAACCCAACCGATTTTAGAGGCTATTTCAATAGAGGTACAACAGAGTTCAATGCTGAAAAATATGCAGATGCAAAGAGAGATTTCACTAAAACACTAACAATCAACCCCATATACAGAGAGGCATACTACTACCGAGGCCTGTGCCAAGTGGAACTGAAACAGTACAATGCAGCTATAAATGACTATACACATATACTAAAAGATAACCCGAGAAGCATTCCTTTTCTAAAAGTAAGGGCAGACGCACATAATGCTAATGGTAACGAGGAACTAGCCTTAGCAGATCTCGACGATGCCATCCGCATAACCAAACTATCTGGAGACCTCTATAAAAGAAGAGCAGAGCTTAAGGTAGAAATGAAAAATATAGACGGAGCCTTACGCGATTATAACTCAGTAGAAAAACTGCTGCCCAAGTATAAAATGGTTCACTACATAAAGGGAAATTTATACCTCCAAATAGACGAAACAGAATTTGCTTGTGAGGAGTACCAAAAAGCATTGGACCACCACATAGTAGTTGCCGAGCGTTCTCATAATAAAAATTGCAAACCATAACGTTGCTCAATCAGGACAGTAGGTTTGTCAATTGCATGCAAGTACAGCAGTGTCCCATCGTTTTATCCATAAAACCTTAAATTTGCATAGCGTATGATTAACCTGAAATTTTCTAGACTACCCAAGTACCGTAAGTTTAACTATACGCCTGTTTTTTATGACGAGGCCAAAGAAGAACTTCACTCGCGAGTAGATGATATAAAGCGAGAAATGGGAGAAGAAGCACGCACCAAAGACAATGTGAAAGACAATATACGCCGTGCTTACAAAGCCAAACAGACGAGCAATAGGTATGGTACAGCCCCAGGCAATAAGCTGTATGTAGCACGTATAGCGGCTATTGCTGTTATTCTAACGGTTATTTTCTACTATCTCTGGGATTCTAATCTTCTAAAAATTATCTTCGAAGGCTTGTCCAAATAAGCCCAAATAGATGTCTGGAATCATACAATTATTACCCGAAAGCACCGCCAATCAGATAGCCGCTGGGGAGGTAGTGCAGCGACCCGCATCTGTAGTAAAAGAACTTCTCGAAAATGCTGTAGACGCTGGGTCAACCGAAATTAAACTCTTTATTAAAAATGGTGGCTGTACCCACATACAGGTAGATGACAACGGAACCGGCATGAATGCATTTGATGCTAGAATGTGCTGGGAACGACATGCTACATCCAAAATAACCAAGGCAGACGATTTATATAATTTGAACACTCTCGGTTTTAGGGGTGAAGCTCTAGCCAGTATAGCCTCGGTAAGCGAGGTAGAAATGCGGAGTAAGAGTGAAGAAGAAAGTGTGGGTACCCGTATAGTGATAAATGCCGGCACCGTGGAAACACAAGAAAATACCGCGACTACCCAAGGCACCTCAATTACAGTAAAGAACCTTTTTTATAACATCCCTGCTCGCAAGAATTTCCTAAAAAGTATAGCGGTAGAAACCAAGCATATATTTGAAGAATATCAGCGAATAGCTTTAGCATACCCTGCACTAAGTTTCGAATTTTACAACCAAGATAAGAACCTGTCAAAACTAAGAGGTGGTAGCCTAAAACATAGAATTGCAGATCTGTTCAGCGTAAAAGAAGAAAACCTTATCGATGCCAGTGAACAAACAGAAATAGTAGGTATAACTGGATACATAGGTTCTCCTACTATAGCCAAACGTACCCGAGGAAGTCAATACCTGTTTGCCAACGGAAGATTCATTAAAGACGCCTACCTAAACCACGCAATAAGCTCTGCATATGGCGGTTTGTTGGAAGAAAAAACATATCCCTTCTTTGTACTGTTCCTGAATGTAGATCCCGGAAAAATAGACGTAAACATTCACCCGACAAAGCATGAAGTGAAATTTGAGGATGGAAGACATGTATATACGCTACTACAGAGTGTTATCAAGAAAACCTTAGGTGTACATTTTGTGATGCCAACGCAAGCACAGTTGCACAATGCCATAGTGCCTCCATCGCATAGCGAGTATAATCCTAGTCTTAAAACTACAGAGCCAAATCCACGGTTCAATCCGTTTGAAGCACCCAAGCAGCGTACAAGTACGGAGTGGGAAAAACTCGATGAGTTACTCAACACGCCTGTACAGCAAGTGCAACAACGCGATATTTTCAATGAAACACCCGCAGACAAGCACGAGGAAAATAGAACGTTCACCGATATTTTTCAGATAGAAAACGCCTTTATTATCACCAAAATAGACGGAGAACTGTGTATTGTAAATCAACACAGAGCACACGCTCAAGTCTTGTATGAGCGGTATATAGAAAACCAACAAATCGCCTCGCAGCAGCTACTCTTTCCCCGTACCATAGAAATGAGCAAAGCAGACCTTTCGCTCTACTTTGAAATGAAAGACGAGATAAATTCCCTAGGTTTTGATACCAGTGAGTTTGGTAAGGATGCCATTATCATAAATGGGTTGCCTAGTGAACTAAGCAAGGCAGACGGTGCCGATATTGTCGTGCAGATACTGGATGATTTTAAAACCAATTTCCAAGACTTAAAAATAGCCAAGAAAGACGCTTTGCGGCAAGCTACCGCAAAGAACGCTGCCATTAAGGCAGGCAAGGCCTTGAGCGAGGCTGAGATGAGTAATCTGGTGAGTGATTTGCTTCACTGCAAACAGTATACGACTAACAATGCAGGCAAGGCTATCATTGTAAAACTAACAAAGAGCAGTTTGGAACGTTTTTTTCACTAAGTAAGAGTACATGCAGTTTAACAGCAATCAGTTTAACCTACCCGTAGTCACCAAGAAC
>CAWVTO010000058.1:0-10052 GCA_963932895.1 uncultured bacterium | reverse complement strand
CGCTATTCTACGTTTCTCATACCAATGAAAAAATTACTGAGTTTGACTATTGTTCTTTTTGGCTGTATGGCAAATGCACAAACACCCCTTTTGGGAAAGGTAGACGGTGCTGATGTAGGAGATACTATTGCTCTATTTTCTGCTATGGATCAGGATTCAACTAGGTATAGTGTACATACAGATTTATCCAATGGTCCAATTGTTTTGATTTTTATACGAGGGCAATGGTGTCCTTACTGCAACAGGCACACGAGAAGTATTCAAGATAGCTTAGCGTTATTAAAATCTGCTGGGGCTAAGGTAGTTGTAGTCTCTCCGCAGAAGCCCGAATTTATAGCAAAGACGATTAAAAAGACCAATCTGGAGACCACCATCTTATACGATAGTGGATACATTATTATGAACCAATTTGATGTTTTGTTTACTCCTTCTGAAAAAACTATGGCAAAATATAAACTGTTTTTAGGTGATGGTTTAATTGTAAGTCAGTCAGACGACACACAGCGTTTGCCCGTACCTGCCACTTATACCATTGGCCAAGATGGAGTGATAAAATGGAGGCATTTTGATAGAAACTATAGTAAACGATCTACTGTTAGTGATATTTTGAAGAACCTTAAGTGAAAATTTGATTTATATCCCTCTAAAATTTAGAAAAGGACTAAAAATATTGAGCATGTCTCTTTTAGTAATAAACGGTAACAATAAAAACCACCGTACTACTCTCTGGCTACTACAAAGCGAATGGCACTTTCCTTTTCTGATTGCATCACCTTTAATACGTAGTAGATAGTATCTAAGATAAAGACCATACTCCTTCCGATAAATCTAATCCCTTTATCGACTTAATCTTTCTGAGCAAGAAATGACGCTAAATTTGCCCTTATAATGAGCATCATACAACTACAAGGCATATCCAAATTTTATGCCAATCATACCGCTCTGAATAAGGTCAGTTTCAATGTTCCCAAAGGTTCCATATTTGGTCTGCTCGGCCCCAACGGAGCCGGCAAGACGTCTCTTATTCGTATCATAAATCAAATAACCGCACCAGATGAAGGATCCATACTACTGGACGGAGAGAAGCTAAACAAGGAGCACATAAAGCGTATAGGGTACCTACCCGAGGAACGTGGCCTATACAAGAAAATGAGTGTATATGACCAGCTTTTATACTTTGCAAAACTGCGAGGCATGAAAGTATCAGATGCCAAGAAAACAATACATATGTGGCTTGAAAAATTTGAAGCTACTACATGGAAAAACAAAAAAATAGAAGAACTAAGCAAGGGAATGCAGCAGAAAATACAGTTCATTGTAACTGTAATGCACAATCCTGATTTCATTATTTTGGACGAACCCTTTACCGGTTTTGACCCTAAAAACACGCAACTCATAAAGGATGAAATACAGAACCTAAAGAACAATGGTGCTAGTATAATGCTAAGTACGCACCGCATGGAAAACGTAGAGGCTATCTGCGACAATGTTGTACTTCTAAATAAGGCTAAAGTTGTAGCTCAAGGAAGTGTAATGGATGTACGAAGAAGCTTAAAAACAGATCTATTTGAACTAGCATGTACGAACAGTGTAAACCCAGAAGATATTAGCGGAATCAATATCGTGAGCACTGAAAACAAAGACGGACTTACCCGTATGGTCTTTTCATACCAAAGCACAGAAAACCTCGCAGCACTGGCAGCACAAGACATTCAGATAAAAGAATACCGTGAGGTAATACCAAGTATGCAAGAAGTGTTTTTAACCTTAACAGATAGCGACCATGAGTAAGATAGGCACTATTACCGCAAGAGAATACCTCACACGGATAAAGAAAAAGAGCTTCATACTTATGACGCTGCTTACCCCACTGCTCATCACCCTCTTCTACAGTCTTATAATCTGGATAAGTGTAGGTCAAAGCACCGCAACAGAAAGTCAGCATATAGTAGTGGTAGACCCAACGGGTATTTTCATAAACAATCTAGAAAATCAAGAAGGTATATACTTCATATACAAAGACTACTACACCACAGAAGATTTGCTGAAAAGCGATAGTATAGATGGCGTTATAACGATCGTATCGAACTATACCATAGGTCAAGCATTCACTCCAAGATATGAGAGTATGAGCAGCCTAAGTGTAAACAATAGTCAACGACTCGAACGAGCTTTTCGCAATGTACTAAGAGAACAAAAACTAACGGAACTGGGTATAAAGCAATCTGCTATAGATAGTCTAAGGAGCTCCGTGAGCATAAATCAATTTACAGTAGACCCAGATGGCAGCACAAAAAAGAGTAACATGGGCATTAATACGGCCGTAGGCATGGCACTTGCTTTTTTGATATATTTTTTCATTTTCTTATACGGAGTGCAAGTAATGAAAGGTGTAATAGAAGAAAAAACGAGCCGCATAGTAGAGCTCATAGTAAGTACAGTGAAGCCTTTCCAGCTCATGATGGGCAAAGTACTCGGAATAGCACTAGTAGGACTTTCGCAACTCGTCATGTGGATCATTTTAACCGCTCTGCTCATGGGGGTAATTGGCTTGATAGTCGATTTTAACATAAGCGACCTACATGAGCTAGAACAACTTGGTAGTAATACTGCCCTTACCAATGTAGATTTAGAACAACTACAGTTTATTTCCGACTTCTTGGCATTGCCTCTCGGTAAAATATTTGGGGTTTTTCTCTTCTTTTTTATGGGAGGGTACTTATTTTACGGAGCACTCTTTGCCGCCATAGGCAGTGCCGTAGATAGCGAGACTGACACACAGCAATTTATGTTACCTATGACTATGCCACTGATATTTTCTATTGCCGTATCTTTCTCTATTGTAGTAGGAGATCCCAATGGTACTTTAGCCACTTGGATGAGTATTATTCCCTTTACCTCCCCAGTAACCATGATGGTTCGTTTACCCTTTATGGGAGAAGAACTCAATTGGCAGATATACCTATCTATGGCTATCATGTTGATGTCCATTGTAGCAGCAATAGCCGTAGCAGGGAAAATATACCGTACAGGAATATTGATGTATGGCAAGAAAGCGAGCTATAAAGAGTTGGCCAAGTGGTTATTTTACAAAAATTAGTAACTTAGCAGTCGAGATGCGAAATATATTCTTAATACTATTATTTGCTGGCTTCAGCACTTTGGCACAGGTAGATAGCTTTACCTATAGAGCCAACCACACAGATGATATATCATCTGTCGTTTTTAGCCCAGATGGCAAGTATATAGTAACGGGAAGTTGGGACAATACCGTCATTATCCAAAGAAACGACACTACCGCTGAGATCATGCAAGTGGTCGAAGATTTTAAAGGAGCCGTAAAAACGATGGCCTTTAGTCGAGATGGCCATAGCCTAATAATAGGAGGACAAGACGGAAGACTAAACTTCTATGAGTTTAATGACTCCTTTTTTCAGGTGGCGACCAAAGATACGGCGTTTGTCCTAGAAAACACACAAATCAATAAACTCATATACGGACCAGGAATGCGTACTGTGTTTTGTGCAGGAGACAATGGGATATTTACCACTTTTGATCTAGTAAAGCAGAAAAAAATCCCAATAAACGGAACTAAATCTATCACAGCTGCCACGGTAGCCATAGACCGTAGCAGCTACTTTATTGCAGTAAAAGGGAGTCCTGTTATCCGTCAATTCGATATTTTCGGTAAGTTGATTAACACCTTTGAAGGTCACGGCAATGATATTACAGACCTACTGGTAACCTTAGACCGTAAGCACCTCATATCTAGCTCTAAAGACAAAACAATACGTGTATGGAACATAGTAAATGCAAAAGAAGAAACGGCACTTACGGAACATACTAGAGCTGTGACCGATATAGACATGGGTCCTTTTGGTGTATACTTAGTTAGCGGCAGTTTAGATGGCACAGTAAATATTTATAACATAAAAGAGAATACACTAATGGCACAATTCTCCTTAGAGGGTTACAAAGTAAATGCCGTGGCACTATCCCCTGACAATACTAAAATAGCAGCGGCAGCTCAACCCAATGGGGTGTCTAATCCTGCGGGATTTTTTGAAATGCCCACGGGGCTGGCTATACGTAAGACAGTACTCCCAACCAAAATGGACCTAGAGGCCGTGCGTGAGACCTATAAGAGACGAGCAAAAAAGGCATTAAAAAACAAGGAAAAAGAAGAAACCTCTTCTGGTTATAGCCCTAAAAAAACAGGAAGCATCCCAAAACTAAAATCCAACGCAGAGGTTCTTAATAAAACCCAGCAAGTAACCATAACCATAAAAGACAATGAGTACAGAGATACTAAACAGCAGTAAAGCACCAGAACCAGTAGGAGCATACCCACACGCACGCAAAGTGGGGAATTTGCTATTCCTGAGTGGAGTAGGACCACGTGAGCGTGGCACCAAACAAATACCCGGAGTAGAGCTAAATGAAGATGGCACTATAGCTAGCTATGATATAGAAAAACAATGCCACTCGGTCTTCAATAATGTGAAAACAATTTTAGAAGACGCTGGTAGTAGCTGGGCAAACATTGTAGACGTAACGGTATTCCTTACCAATATGAAAGATGATTTTAAAACCTATAACCGTTTGTATGCAGAATATTTCAAAGACAACCAACCGTGTAGGACTACGATGGAAATAAACTGTCTGCCGACTCCGATTGGTATAGAGCTGAAGGTGATAGCAACGATATAAATACGGGTATAGGTCCTAATTTGGAATTTGGAGCTTCTTGATATATCGTATCATCGAAAAATGGGTCTTTAGTGGAATACGCGAAAAATAAAGATACTTCTTGTCATCCGTTTTTACGTTTCGTCTCAGTCTATTTATGGATAGGCCCACAAAATTTAACACTTCCAAAGAACCGTACGCAATATATACCTGTCTGTAAAACCTCATATTTTGACTGGATACATAGTGCCGGCGAAAAGAACCCGCATTTACCCATAGTGAAGGACTAAGAGCAAATATTTCATCAAACGGAGACGTAGCCAGCGTGCCGCAATAAACACCAAACAGTCCTCCAAACGAATGCCCAATAAGTATACGTTGATGGGTGTTGGTATCCCAAGTAGGTATTATAGAATCTACTATGACCGACAGAAAATCATTTGCTTTGCCTACAAATCTGGCCTTTGGGCCAAAAAAAGTAGTATCTCCAGGTGGAATAAAATCCCTACGCCGTTTTTTGTTACTAAACCGCGAGTGACCAATACCAATAATACGATAATTTACACTTGAGGGCTTCTCTTCTAATACCTTGCACAACCGATTAACGCGTCTATCTAATCCTGCATCTAGCACATAGATAGAAATGGTTTGAGTGGCTCCTTTACTTATGTTCCTTACGTCTATTAACAAACTATCGTTTGCAACATACACAGGGAACACTTTTGTTGCAACACAATCTTGTGCTTCACAAATAGCAGTTACCACAACCGTGGCTAGTACAAATAGGATTGTTTTCACGGCATGTCAAGGTTTGGTCCACATCACAACATCGCTTCATCCAGAGCTGTCTCTGTTGCTTCACTCACAGCTACTACGGGCAGTCTAAAATAATTGCCACAGATACCCATCTTTGCTAGTATATATTTTACTCCACCCGGATTGCCATCCATAAAAATGGCCTTCATGGCAGGAAATAATTTGTAGTGCAGCTTCTTGGCATTTTCAAAATCCCCCTCCAACGCAAAGTGCACCATCTGACTAAATTCTTTTGGATATGCGTTTCCTATTACAGATATTACACCTTGCATACCTGCAGCTATGAACGGCATGGTGTAGCCATCCTCACCGCTTATCACCCCAAATCCATCTGGCTTATCCATCACTATGTCCATACAAATATCCAGACTACCCGTCGCTTCTTTGGTAGCTACTATATTTGGTAGTTGAGCTATGCGTAGCGTTGTTTCTGAACTCACTGTAGAACCAGTCCTCCCTGGCACATTGTACATTATCACCGGGAGTGGTGTAGCATCGTTCACCGCTTTAAAATGCTGATAAACACCCTCTTGGCTTGGTTTATTATAGTACGGACTTACACTGAGTATCCCATCTACTCCAACTAGGTTTTCCGTCTTTAGCCTGTCTACTACTACAGCTGTATTGTTCCCTCCTATCCCAAATACAATAGGTAGTCTCCCTGCATTTACTTCTATTACTTTTTGCAGTATTTGCTGTTGCTCCCCATCGCTAACAGTAGGGTTCTCACCTGTAGTACCCATCACTACTAGGTAGTTTACTCCGCCATCTACCAGATGGTTGGTTAATTTTTCTAGCCCATCAAAATCGATACTACCATCTGCATAAAATGGTGTAACCATTGCTACTCCTAATCCTCTAAATTTCTCCATACTAGTTGATGTATTGTTTTATATCGTTAAATAATTCTTCGGCAGTTTCGGCCAGGCTTTTGATCATAAAATCTTGTGCAAAAGGATAGTTCTCAAAATGTTTGCCCATTCTCGTTTTGGATGCGGAGTAGGTAGATATCGCCTGCAACTCATTACAGCCTTCCATATCTAAATTTATCAAGTAATCGAAGTCTATAGATACAAATGATGTTACAGCTTGTTTCTTCGGTAGTTTCCAAAAGTTCAAGTCTTTTATGCAGAAGTACATCTCTTTCTTATCCGGCACATACCCCCCTAATTCTTGCTCTTCTAGGTAGCCTAGGGTAATTACGGTCTTCCCTTCAGATTCAAAGTAATGTGTCACTTTATTGAGCAATTGTGCCGATGTCCTTTTTACATCATACACCACGCCCACTTCTCGCACGTCATTCATCTTTTTGAGCGATTCCAACTTGCTGCGTTGCTTGTGTCTAGCCAGGCTTTTTTTGCCTATTTGTATTCTAAAATCTGTCAATGGGACGAAGGTAAGGATTTGCAGAATAACTACCTCCACTTAACAATTGCTATATATTCATGTTTACTACTCAGGCAGGACAGCATTATTTTGCATTTACTTATATCTCCAAATAAGCATACAAATTCAGTTGTGTACAAGGCCTAGGGGAATGTATCGCATTATAATTTTATAGAATAACGTATTTACTCCAGACATCTCTTTACTTAAATGTGCTTCAACTAATCCGTCTATTATTTCAATGAATAGGAATACATTATGCGAGAATAAGACTACTATATTCAATGAGGGTCTGTGTTTTAGACTACCCCAACATACCGGCAAACTCATCTTCAGTAATCATCCTTACTCCTAGTTTCTCTGCTTTCTCTTTTTTGGCAGGACCCATACTGTCTCCTGCTACTATGAAGTCAGTAGACTTGGAGATAGAACTTACATTTTTGCCGCCATTGTCTTCTATCAGTTTCTTCAGTTCGTTGCGGCTAAAGCGAGTAAAAACACCACTCACCACTATTTTAGCTCCGTCAAGTGCATTACTAGCTAGTTCTTTTTCTACTACTTCAAATTGTAAGCCTGCCACTTTCAGTCGTTCTATTTCTTCTCTGTTTTCGGGTATACTGAAATAGTCAATGACACTCTGTGCTATCACTCCACCTATTTCGCTTGCGGCATTTAGCGTCTCAAAATCGGCAGCGACCACCGCATCTATATTTTTAAAGTGGAAAGCCAATTTTTTGGCTACCGTCTCTCCCACAAAACGAATTCCAAGACCAAACAATACACGTTCGAATGGAATCTGTTTGGAAGCTTCTACCCCACTGATTATATTCTCTACCGTCTTTTCTTTGAAACTCACTAAACGTTCGTCTCCCGTATCTTCATGGGTAATCGCCTTACTAAGGCCCAGCAATTGCTCAGCATCTAACGTGTATAAGTCTGCGGCTCTTTTAACAAAACCCGACTGGTACAATACATCTATCTTTCCTTCTCCCAAGCTTGCTACATCCATAGCCTTACGACCAATAAAATGTTCTATACGGCCTTTTACTTGCGGCGGGCAGCTTTGCGTATTGGGGCACCTAAACACGGCATCTCCCTCTGGTCTTTCCAATGGAGTCTCACACTCTGGGCACGCCGGCGTGAACTGTGTAGGTATGCTATTAGCCTCTCTATTGCTTGTGTCTACTTCTACAATTTTAGGGATAATCTCTCCACCCTTTTCTACAAAAACTCTATCACCTAAGCGAATATCTAAATCCGCTATAAAATCTGCATTGTGCAGGCTTGCACGCTTTACCGTAGTGCCAAGCAGTTGCATTGGTTCTAGATTAGCAACGGGAGTAACTGCACCGGTTCTACCTACTTGGTAGCTAATGCTGATAAGCCTACTCTCTGCTCGCTCGGTCTCAAACTTATAAGACATAGCCCACCGCGGAAACTTACTGGTAAAACCCATCTCTTGCTGCTGCAATTGGCTATTTACCTTAATCACTACCCCGTCTATCTCAAAACCGAGGTTCTTCCGCTCCGTATCCCAGTGTTCTATAAAAGCCCACACGTCTTCTATGGTATTGCACAGTCGTGTAGCATCGTTCACAGACAGTCCGTATTCTTTCATACGCTGTAGGCTATCCCAGTGGTCTAACTCTTCTTTGCCGTGCTCGGCTAGTTGGTAGAGAAATCCATCTAGTGGTCGCTTAGCTACCTCTGCACTATCTTGCATTTTTATAGTTCCAGCAGCGGTATTTCGTGGATTTTTATAGAGGTCTTCTCCATTCTTTGCTCGGCCTTCGTTTAGTTTGGTAAAAGCTGCTTTGTGCATAAAAATCTCGCCTCGCACTTCTAACGCTGGAGGGTAATTGCCCTTTAGCTTGTGTGGAACTGATCGAATGGTTTTTACATTGGTAGTCACATCATCCCCGTGTGTGCCGTCTCCACGTGTGATGGCTTGGTCTAGCTTACCGTCTACATACCTAAGTGCAATCGCAAATCCGTCAAACTTGAGTTCGGCTGTGTATTGGTATGCATTACCTCCATTGAGTTTTGCAACTCGTGTGTCAAAATCAAGTAATTCTTCTTTATTGTACGTGTTTCCTAAACTAAGCATACGTGTACTGTGTGGCACAGTATTAAAGTTCTTAGTTACATCTCCGCCTACTTGCTGCGTGGGACTATTGGGATCCGCATACTGCGGAAAGGCTTGCTCTAACTTCTCCAATTCTTTGAGTTTCATATCAAACTCACGGTCAGATATAGTAGAATTGGCTAGCACATAGTAGTTGTAATTATGCTGTTTTAGCTCTATAGTCAGTTCTTGTATTTTGGCTTGTGTAGACACTTGGCAAATGTACAAAACATAGATTTTCTGTACTACGCTAAACTCCCACAAGATATGGTCAATGATGGCACACACTGAAAGCCTGAAGTCCTAGAGCATAAAAAAATCACCCTTTTTGAGAGTAATTTTTTCATGCAAATACATTCAGCGTTTTCAAAGTTTACTATCGAGTTTTCATATCAATTGAGAGGTGTTCGTCTGCTTGTTAATCCCAATATACATCAAACTAAAAAGATTTTTGCAATACTTACGGTGCTGACACAGTGAACGCTACGTTTAACCCTCTAAACGCGACATACTGACTCTCAATTGGTCATTTTCTTTCTGAAATCAGCTTTTTTTCGGGTAGAAACTACAAGCTCAATATCTCCCGCTAGTTTAACTTTAGAACTCTTTGCATCAAATGATGTCACTTTTTTTAAATTGACCAAGTGCGAACGATGAATTCGATAAAAAAACTCTGCGGGCAGTAATGCCTCAAAGTAATTGAGCGGCTTGGATACTACTTCCTTACTGCCATCTGTAAAATACATGACACAGTAGCTGCCAGATTCTGATTTTAGACACAACAAATCGTTGATATCAATGACCCTGTACCCATCTTTGGATGATATCATAAGTGAGTTATAGGTGTCCTCTGCCTCAGACACAAGACTGCGATAGTGTATGAGTCTGTCGGTGGAAGCACCATTACTGGCTTCCGCTTTTTTTACCGCTTGCACTAAGCCTCTTGCATCTAGCGGCTTGAGGAGATAGTCCAGTGCTGCGTATTTAATTGCTTTAATGGCATAGTTCTCGTACCCAGTAACCATAACTACTTCAA
>CAWVTO010000057.1:0-10260 GCA_963932895.1 uncultured bacterium | reverse complement strand
GAGACGGCATTCCCCATAACGCACCCGCCATTAAACTCACCACCGTTTTCTACCACTATCTTGCTTGTTTTGATATCTCCATTCACTTTACCAGAACTTTTCACTAGCAACAAATCTTTTATAGTAATATCACCCTGAACCTGGCCACTTATATCTGCATTCTTAGCATCTATATTACCCTTTATTGCACCCGTTATTCCTAACACGCATTTACCACTTGTAAGTACATTGCCCTCAATAGTGCCGTCTATTCGCAAATCTCCATTGGATGAGATATCACCCATAATACGTGTACCTTCACCAATTACATTGATGGCTCCAGTTGAAGGAGCAAATTCTTTTTTGTCTTTCTTACCTAACATAACTATTCTTCTAAAAGGGTTAAAAATTAATGAAATCTAGTGGGTTTACTGTTACCCCTTTTTTCCAAAGTTCAAAATGCAAATGCGGTCCAGAACTAAGTTCTCCTGTATTGCCAACTAAGGCTACCGCATCCCCTGCATGCACAAAAGTACCTTCTTTTTTCAAAAGCACTGCGTTGTGTTTGTAAACAGAAATAAAATCATTGGGGTGCTGTATCAACATAGTATGTCCTCCACTTGGTGTCCAAGCAGCAAAAATTACGGTACCTTTTTGAGCAGACTTTATTACGTCTCTGCTATTGGCTACTATATCTATGCCCAAGTGCTTTCTATCTAGATTGAACGTATCACTAATTACACCTTTTAGCGGTATAAAGAAACTATAATTCACCTTGTCTTTTTCTGCTGGCCGTACAGATCTTCCAGAATTCGCAATTTGCGTTTCTTCATCCTCTTGCTCCAACACTTCATCCATTGTGGCTAACGCAGCACTAACAATATCTTGATCCATTGCAATATCTTCTCCGGCCAGAACTTTGCCGAGCACATCAGATTGCAAATTCAATTGCATGAGCCTCGTTTCCAAAGAATCTATTTTTTGAATCATGGCATATTGCTCTAGGCTGCTATACTTGGCACTCTTGGTAGGAAACAAGTAATTGAGCGGGGTATATGCCAAAAGTACGTAAACAATAGTCCCAAAGAGGAATAAACCGGCACAAAGACCAATCAACATCCTCCACGGAGTCAGTACAATCGAAATTTTTTCTTCTAAATTTTCGTCGTCTCGCAAAACGACTCTGTATCTATTTTTAAACTTCGTTGATATTTTTTTTCTGAAAGATGCCACTTTTATCAATGATTACGGCCTATTTAAAATATTTTTGCTCACTTTAGAGTTACAAGAGTACAAAGTTAACCGTAATATCAAATTTGAAAATAACTAAATACATACTAGCAGTAAGTCTACTAACCATTGCTACCAGTACCTTAGCCCAAAACAATCAAGATCCTTGGCTAAAGAAAAACTGGAACAATATGATTGCCCGATTCAACATCTATTTTAATGCTACACAAAAAATGGATGCAGCCCTAGATGGGTTGGCAAAAAAACAAAAAGATGATTTTAATGCCATCATAGATATATACCCTTACGGTACAGAGGCAGATGCCAAAGGAATGAGAGAACCAATGGAAGGAGCCATGAAAAAGGCGTCTAAGGTGATCCAAAACAAACCGCGGAGCAAATGGGCTGATGATGCATACTTCTTGATAGGACAAACCCAATTCTTTGGTGGGGATTACTATGCAGCTATCGAAACGTTTCAGTTTGTAAATAACAGCTATACCGATATAGATATAAAAGCAATGAGCCAGCTTTGGCTTATGAAAAGCTACATACAACAGGACAAGCTAGACGATGCGGAAGCCATTCTTGGTCTGCTCGGAGAGAATAAATGCACGGATCGAGATTTCTTAACACAACTACACTTGAGTGGAGGAGATCTACTCATAAAGCAAGGTAAGAATAAAGAAGCTGCTGGAATGCTTACAAAAGCATTGCCTAAATTAAAAGACCGCACACTAAAATACCGCACACATTTTGTACTCGGACAGGTCTACCTACAGCAACAGGAATACGAAAAAGCAAATGCCCAATTCCTCAGAGTATTGAGAATGAATGCCCCATACGAATACGTCTTTCAGGCTAACTTGGGTATGGCAAAATCGAGTGCTCAAAACGGAGGCCAAGGCATACAAAAAACCAAGAAGTATCTGAAAAGAATGCTCGATGACGATAAGAACATTGACTACTTTGACCAGATATACTATGAACTTGCTAAATTAGAATTTTCTACTGGCAATGAAGGTACAGGGTTGGACTACATGAGGAAGTCTGCCAAAAACGCATCCAACAACAACACGCAACGTACTATGACGTACCTCTTCTTGGCCGATTACTTTTTTGCCAATAGAGATTACTCCAAGGCACAGGCCTACTACGATAGTACTGTAGCTGTGATACCAGTAGATTTTGAGAATGCAGCTAAAATAAAAGCGAAACACAGTATACTATCTAAGCTAATAGAGAGCATAGAGACCATAAGCACGCAAGACAGTCTATTGGCACTAAGCAACCTAGATATGGACGTGTTAGACAAACAGATAAGCAAGAGAATAGACGACGAGGAACAACGCAAAAGAGAGGAAGCAGAAGAAGCCAAAATAAAACAAGAACAAGATCTTGTAAACGCTAGAAACACTAAAGGTGGCGGAAGCTTAAATGCAAACCAAGCCGGAGGAACTTGGTACTTTTACAATGCATCTACGGTAGGTCGTGGTGTCAATGATTTCAAACGAACGTGGGGTAACCGTGCATATGGCAATTTTTGGCGATTTGGCAATAAAAATTCTATGGAGAAAGAACTCACGGCCAAGGAAGACGACACCGAAGACCAAGACAAAAGCGATCCAGACAATTACAACAGCAACCAAGATGAGGAGCAAACCGAAGCATTGAAAGATGTAGACGCTTCTAAAAGAAAGTACTACGCTGCTATACCTTTTAGTGCTACAGCTAAACTGGTTGCCAAACGTAAAATACAAGCAGCCTATCTGGCTATTGGTAAAATTTACTTTGACGATTTAAGAGAGTATGCCAAATCAGAAAAAGAACTCAGCACGCTCCTCTCTAAATATCCTATGACTATGCATAAACCAGAAGCTCTCTTCTACCTAAGTAAGGCAAATGCAGAGGTAGGAGACAGTGCTACCGCTGCCAGCTACGCTAAACAGATAGCAGATGAATATCCTGAGACGCTTTTCAATAGCGTACTCAACAAAAAAGAAATACAAGAAGATAAAGGAGATAAAGAAGTGGTAGTACTCTACCAAAAAATGTATGATGCCTACAATGGAAACCGCTTTGATGAACTAATAAAAATAAAAAAAGAAATAGATAGAACCTATGCCGGCAACAGCATACAAGCCAAAATAGACTACCTCTACGCACTTACACTTGGAAAACAGGGAGGCAAAGCACAATACATAGAAGAGTTGGAAATTATAAAAGAAGCATATCCCGGCACAGACGTAGGCGAGATGGCAGCATACACGCTCCGACTGCTCACAGCAGAAGACGAGACAGTGACCTCATCTGACCGCTATAAGTATAGCAAAGAGAGCACTTTCTTCTATGTAATAACGGGCAATACTACGCAGGAAACCGATGTAGAAATACAACTAAACAACTACAATAAAAAGTTTTTCGGTGGTACACCGCTGCAAGTGAAGAGCTTGGTTTTTGCAGACAAACAACTCTTCTACATCAAGCAATTTGGAGACCAAAGTAAAGCAAAAAAGTACCATGAGGACATTACATCCAGTTCCGATTTCTTAGAGTCTGCGGGTTTAAAAAACAGCACATTGTATTTTATATCTGAAGACAATTTTAAATCATTGGTAAAAAGCAAAGAAGAAAAAGAATACCTATCTTTCTTCAAAAAAAAATACAAATAAGCTATGAGCAAGGATAAAAAAACCGTAAGCACAACATCTATTTGGATAAAACGTCTTTGGAAGTTATTTGCACTGGCATTTTTGTTAGTTATTTCCTTTTTTGCGAGTGTACGTTATGGACTATTTGGTGAATTGCCAGATACTGCAGAACTAGAAAACCCAAAAACAAAACTAGCCAGCGAGATATACGCAGGCGATGGCAATATCCTGGGCAAAATGTTTTATCAAGAAGACAGGACCAATAGCGAGTATGCCAACTTACCCGAGCACCTCAAAGTAGCTCTTGTTGCTACAGAAGACGAGCGTTTCTATGGTCATAGTGGCATAGACGGCAGAGCACTACTCCGTGCCATAACCAAACTAGGCCGCAATGGCGGTGGCAGTACCATTACCCAGCAGTTAGCCAAAAACCTTTTTCACCGTGATGAGGTAAATCGCACCAACCGACTTATCCAAAAAATTAAAGAATGGTTTCTGTCCGTACAAATAGAGAAAAGGTATGCCAAAGAAGAGATTATTGTCATGTATTTCAATACGGTGCCTTATGGCAGAAGTTTTGGTATAAAATCTGCATCCAAACGTTTTTTCAATAAAAAAACCCAAGATCTAACAATAGAAGAGTCGGCTGTTTTGGTAGGAATGCTGAGAGCCAATACCTACTACAACCCTATCCGAAATCCCAACAATGCTACACGCGTTCGAAATGTAGTATTCGGGCAGCTCGAAAACTATAACTACATAACAACGGCAGAAAAAGATAGCCTAAAAAAACTACCGCTTGTTACAGACGAGCATTATACAGACCACAACTCTGGCATGGCCACCTACTTCAGATCTTATTTGGCTAAATGGATGAAGGCCTGGACCAGAAAGTATGCGAAAGAAGCGGGTGTAAAATACAACATATACGATGACGGGCTAAGGGTATATACTACTCTGGACACCAAACTACAAGAATATGCAGAGAAGGCTGTTTCCGCTCATATGGAAGTATTGCAAGGTCAGTTTTTTAACGAGACCAAACGCCGAAATAGAGACCCATGGTACAAAGAAGATAATAATGGAGACATGGTGTCTGACCCAGACTACCCGTTGCGTATGATGAAACGCACACAACGTTATAGAACCTTCAAGAAACGTTATGATAACGATCAAGACTCTATTGATTTCTACCTCAATAAGCCAATACCCATGAAATTATTCTCATGGCAAGGAGATATAGACACGCTACTCAGCCCTATGGATTCATTGCAATATACCAAGCAAATATTGCATACGGGTTTCATGAGTTTTGAGCCACAGACGGGCCACATTAAAGCATGGGTAGGCGGCATAGATCACCGTCATTTCCAATACGACCACGTCAACAAAAAGTCTTCTCGTCAAGTGGGTTCTACTTTTAAGCCACTGGTATATGCCCGTGGTTTAGATGACGATAAACTACAGCCGTGCGAAAAAGAAAGTACGGGTCCTGTCATTGTAGAATACGGTGATGGCAAGGAGTGGATGCCCAAAAACGCTGGAGATGTTCCAGAAGAAGTTACTTTTTATGAAGGACTCCAAAAATCCATAAATACCATAACCGCTCGTGTAATGAAACGCCTTGGGCCCAACAGTGCAGCCGTAGTGCGGCAAACAGCTGGCAATATGGGAATAGACGAAAGCAAGTTTGAACCGTATCCATCTATTTGTTTGGGTACTATGGATATATCTGTATTCGAAATGGTAGGAGCTTACGGTACGTTCGTAAATGAAGGGACATTTGTAGAGCCTATTTTCATTACCCGTATAGAAGACAAACATGGGAACATATTAGAGGAGTTTACTCCGAAAAGAAACGAGGCTATCCGCAAGCAATCTGCGTATATCATCTGCAAAATGCTAGAGCGAGTAACCATGAGTGGCGGTACCGCTGCCAGACTACGTGGCAGCAGATTTGCCATACCTGCGGGAGCTACCATAGGTGGCAAAACAGGTACAACGCAGAACAACTCCGATGGATGGTTTATGGGCATAACACCCAATCTAGTAAGTGGATGCTGGGTAGGTGCCGAAGAGCGGAATGTACACTTTCGCAATACGCGGTATGGACAAGGGGCAAACATGGCCTTACCTATATTTGGTAAGTACATGGAGCAAGTATATGCCAATCAAGAAATGGAGTATGGTCGCGGAATTTTCAAAAAACCCGATATAGAAATGACCATAGAGTTAGACTGCGACAATATACAGGCTGGCGATTCTACATATGTTCCTATGGACGATGTAGACGACGAGGAGTTATTCTAGCTCCCCGAATATTCCGTTTTTTTTGACCTAAATCACTACGCGTGCTTGCCACCCAAGTGCGGGCAGTCTACCAAATCTGCCAATGCAGTATACGCCACAGCATCCTTGGTGTACCCATAGATACTTTCTAGCGTACTCATCTGCGATTTGTCGTCGGTATTGCTCTCTACGTCATCTAGACGGTACTGGCACGGATGCTCATAGCCACTGGCATGTGTAAGCTCTAGCAACTCTTTTCGAAAGTATTTTACATAGTTATAGAAGCGTTCTGACTTTAGTGTGGGATCAACCCCGGCCTGCAACCATTTGCTCTGCGTAGCGATGCCCGCAGGGCAGGTATTGGTATGGCATAGCTGTGCTTGTATCCACCCTATACTCATCATGGCCTCACGAGCCACATTTATTACATCTGCACCCATGGCAAATGCCCGAGCAGCATTGGCAGGTAAACCAAGTTTGCCACTCGCCACAAACACAACCTTTTCGGTAAGCTTACGTTTTTGAAAAATCTTATATATCAACGCAAATCCATTGAAAAATGGCAATGCTACGTGATCTGCAAAACTAGGTGGTGCAGCTCCTGTGCCTCCTTCTCCCCCATCTACGGTGACAAAGTCTGGTCCAGTACCGCGTTCTACCATTTTATTGGCCAACTCCTCCCACAACCCTGTTTTACCTATGGCAGATTTTATACCAACCGGCAGCCCTGTGCGTGATGCTATCTCCTCTATAAGATCGAGCAACTCATCCAATGTAGAAAAACACTTGTGGCTGGCAGGTGAGAGTACATCCTTGCCCTCTTCTACTCCTCGTATAGCAGCTATCTCAGCTGTTATTTTTTTGCCGGGTAACACGCCCCCTTTACCGGGTTTAGCTCCTTGCGATAGTTTTATTTCTATAGCCCGCACAAACGCATTGTTTTCTACTAGCTGCTCTAGCTTATCTAGGTCTAGGCTACCTTCTTTGCTACGCACACCAAAGTAACCTGTACCAAAATGAAATACAACATCTGCTCCGTGGCTGTGGTAGGGCGATAGACCTCCTTCTCCTGTATTGTGATATGCTCCTGCTTTCTTGGCTCCTTTGTTCAGACTCTCTACCGCTTTGGCACTTAGCGAGCCAAAACTCATAGCCGACACATTGAGTACAGACTTGGGTCTATAGGGCCGCTTTCTGCCATTGGCTAAGCCCATCACCTTGGCACACGGCAAAAAGGTAGGATCTTTGGAACTAATGTGGTCTTCGGTGACACGAAACGGGAATAAATCGGGTTTGAGGAAGTGATAGTTTGTACTATAAAAATCTTGGTCTGAACCAAAGCCTTGGTAATTGTTCTCTTGCTTGGCAGACGCATAAATCCAGGAACGTTCTCTTCTGTTGAACGGCAATTCTTCTCTATTGTTTGCTATAAAATACTGGCGAATTTCGGGACCTATTTTCTCAAACATATAGCGGATATGGCCTACAATAGGATAATTGTGCGAAATGGTATGGCTGCGTTGCAGCACATCACGAATAGCAATGAGTACCAGTATACAAAGTAACCAAACCCACCAAGCTAATCCTCCTAAAACAATCAGTATTTCTTGCATGTAGCGAAGATAGTAGAAATAGGTAGGAGTTGACAATGGTTTATTCTATCGCTTTCTGACGATAAGTATCTCGTCATTGCTAAATTCCATCCACGCTAGGTCATATACGTAGTGGAAAGTTTTATTTTTACTGTTAACTGACGTATGGGTATGATACTTGAACCTAAATTTTTTATCCTCTAACACATTGCGATATACTTTTACCTGCGTTTTATTTTTGCCCAACTGCTCCAGGAGGATCCCGTGATTTCGCTTTAAGTATTCGTTTATACGTAAAGCAGATTTAAACGAAGCGTATCTGAGATGTTTGTGATAGTAGTTTTTGCAAGCCACGGAACAAAATACTTTGTTCTATCTTCCCTCATAGGCTTGTTTGCATATTTTACATTTTCTGTCTTCCATACTCATCTGTGTCATTGCAGATACGGTGTAATCGTTCCGAACCGTTGAGAACAAATAAACCAAAAATTTAGCTTGCATCCTACCTATTCTTTAGAGATATTAGTTGCATGACAAGCAAACAAAAATTGCAAAATGCTACTAATCCAAATGTTATACTCTACAAACCGCTACCCAAAAGCAAGAGGGTGAAGATACACATACCTTACCAAATGGCTGATGAACGCAATGCATTCAAGCAACTTAACACCTCTTTTTACCACCCAAATCAGAAACTATGGAGTATTGTAAATACGGAAGAAAATAAAGCTGAACTAAGAAGGCTCTTCAAAGGCAAAATACAGGTAAGAGCTGAAGTGACAGTCTCTAAAGTTCTTCATAAAAACCTAACAGAAGACAGCTTAAATGAACACTTAGCTAATCTCAAAGCACTCACGTTGAAAGGCCTGAGTGAGCAAACTATAAAAACATACCAGAGCTGCTTAGCACCATTTTTTGCTCACTTTCAAGACAAGAAAAAACTAAAAGATGTGACCAAAAAAGAGATGGAAGATTATGTATACTCACTCATTAAAAATCATGCTATAAGTGAGCAAAAACAAAATCAAATCATCAATGCTATAAAAAGTTACTATGAGCATACCCTAGACAGAGATAGGACGCTGTACGATATAAAACGGCCAAAGAAAGCACAAACGCTGCCCAATGTGCTTAGTGAATCAGAGGTATTACGACTTATAAATGCCCCTACTAACCTGAAGCATAAAACTATACTCTACACCCTATACAGTGCAGGCTTGCGTAGAAGTGAAGTCATAAACCTAAGAGTACAAGACATACAGTCTGATGATGGATACATAATGATAAAAGGAGGTAAAGGCAAGAAAGACCGCAACACGGTACTTTCCGTTGCATTACTAAAACTACTCAGAGAGTACTACAAAAGATACAAACCAAGTTACTGGTTATTTGAGGGTGCCGCCGGCGGGAAATACAGTGCAACCAGTGTACAGAAGGTTTTTCAAAAAGCCGTAAACGACAGCGGATGCAATGCCTGGGCTACGCCTCACACATTGAGGCACAGTTTTGCTACGCACCTCATGCAGGCAGGCACTAACTTACGGTATATACAAAGTGCCCTTGGCCACGAAAGCCCAAAGACCACAGAAATATATACCCACGTGATGCGGGTCAATAACAAAACGATAGAAAGTCCACTTGACATTCTTCTAAAAAAAGGTATATTTGAGAATACATAAAACTAGGAAACATACAGGAGATATATGTGCCATACACATATACAAGTGTTAGGCACAATTAAAAAATAGAATGGCAAACAATACAGAAAGGCTAAAGAAACTAGATGACAGTAAATTGATTGACGTAGTGAAAAATTATCGCCAATATGGTTATGATGATGAATTGAGAGCAACAGCAATTTCAATTTTGAATGATAGAGGGATAACTAAAGAACAGTTGCAACTAACAGGTGATTTTGAAAACAAAACCTATGACTACGCTCAAGACCTGTTTGACTCATTTGGCAAGAATTCTAAAATTGCCTTCATTCTTTACGGAATATTGCTTTTAACAAATATTCTGGTGCCAATTATTGCTTCTAACTCTGAATCTTTAGGTCTTTTCACATTGGTGATAAATTGGGGTGCTTTAATCGGGTATTTCATATTTCTGATTAAGTCATTTATGAATCAGAATCAATTTTATAAAGCGATTAATAAGGAATATGGAACTGAAGGTGCATTACTTTATTTATTTCTCGGAATGCCATTTTACATATTTATGTACTTCTACTTCCGAAACCAAATGAAGGAAAAAATGAATGAAATAAGATAAAAAAGTGCCTAACAATGGCTATAGTTAATACGGGCTTTGGTGCTTAACCCAAAATTTAAAGCTTTTAACTAAGTCCGCCAAATCTTTTGATTTGGATTTAAAATGAAAAGATAAAACAAAATAAAAAGTTTTGGCTAAGTGCTTAATCGAAAGGACAGTTCCTTTTAATCCCGCACTAACCATAGCCGAGACGTTGTGTGTAATATAAATAACAAATGAGTACAAAAACCTTATAAATGAAAAAA
>CAWVTO010000056.1:0-10294 GCA_963932895.1 uncultured bacterium | reverse complement strand
ATCCGCATAGGCAGTGAATTAAGTCTTAGAAAATTACTCTACTTGAGACTGGGATATAAACTGAGCGTAAAAGGACAAAATTTACCTACAGCAGGTCTGGGCATTAAAACCCGAATAGGACCTCACCCACTTTACATAGATTACGGAGTTAACCCTACCAATAGAATGGGTGTTCAACACATTTTTGGGATTCACATTCCTTTTAACAACGATACACGATGAGAATAAGCAGCGTAGCACAAGTTACAGTATGGGTAGGGATCGTTCTTTTACTATCTGCTTGTGATGGTTTTTTTGGAACCAAAACAAACACGGATTTTATAGAAGTGCCAACATATAGCCCCAGAGAGGTAGCCTATGTTCCTGTGCAGCCAGCATTAACGGCTTTCCAAGAACCCGTAGATATCATAGCGGGTTTTGATGAACTCATATATGTGGTAGACAAGGCCACAGAAGAAATAATATCCCTAGACGAAAGTGGTAGAGAGCTAGGCAGATTCAAAGTGCGTGGAGTACGGGCTGTAGCTCAAACCAGGGGTTTAGACTTATTAGCCATAGGAGAGAATACAGCAAATGTAGCAGGAACAGATTTTGACGTCACGTGTATCTACAAAATAGATATGCACGGCGAAGGAGCAAGCTTCGGAATAGAGTATGCCCGTATTACGGATACGATAACGCATCCTTTTTATTTTAAGTCTACCTTCTCCTCAAGCGATGCAGATGTACAGTTCAATAAAATAGCTGTTCTGGAAGACAATCGGTTTTATGTAACCAGAAAAGGTACAGACAATAATCCTCAAAAATTTGGTGGTCCAGATGATGCGGTACTGCTTTTTGGTGCGAATGGAACCTATATTACACCGGTAATCGTCAATACTCCGAACGGGTTTTTTAGAGACTTTTTTAAACGTCCGATGGGTATTTCTAGTTTTGTGCAACCTCCACAGATATCGGCTGGTGGTCCAGATCACTTCGTTTTTACGTCTATAGGAGAAAATACATCAATCAAAGTTCAAGTTATAGATTATTTAGAATCTGATTTTGGAGCAAGCTATGAGCCACGCATACTGTTTGAGAGTGATTCTACCGTAGCAGATGGAAACCTTGCTACACCCGATAAATTTGCAGAACCAGTTGGTGTTACTATAACGGGAGATGGGACCAATTTTATTTTGGTCGTAGATAGGGCCAAAGATTCATTGTATCAATTTACTACCACAGGCTTAGAAGGAGTAAAACCTCCTGCAGGAGCAGCAAGCTCTAAGTATCAAATGGCTAGTTTTGGTGGCAGAGGTGAAGGACTAAGTCAGTTCAACGCTCCGAGTGCAGTAGCTTACAAAAACCGTATCGTTTGGGTTTGTGATACAGGCAACGGACGCGTATTACGCTTCAAGCTTACTACAGATTTTCAATAGTTAATACGCATTCACTAGTTGCTGACTTTCTTTTTTCTTCGCAGTCTAAAGTTATCAAATTGGTAGCGAAACGATAGGCCTATACCAGCTGTTTGAATACTGCTTTGATTCCCTAAAGTGGGGTCGGTAGTTCGTTTCTGAAAACCATTAATACGCACACGTCCATCTTCTGTAATATTATAGCTCAGATTCAAGTCATATGGTTTTCTAATGTCCTGGTTTTGGGAAGCTGCATCTACAGATGCAGCAAAGGAAAGTCTATCATTCAAAAATTTTCTGCGTAACGATAAGATAAGCTCTGCTTGGTCTGATTGATTGGAGACTTGGTAGTCTACCCCAAGTTTCACTCTGGTATCCAATTGTCCCAACCAATTATTGAGTTGACTACTTGCGAAATCACTTAGGCTATTTATTCCTGTATTTGCTACTCCATCTTCTGCTTTGTAGCTGGACCCAGAGGCAAAGCTAGGAGGTACAAAAGTTCCCAAAACCAATAAGGCAAATACTTGTCTATTTAACTCTTCCGGGTCTAGTTTTATACGTTCTATTGTTGTGTTTAGGGCACTGCTGGCATTGCCACTTAGTCCGGTTTGTGTAGGAAACTTGAGGTCGAAAGAAACGGCTGGGTCAAAGAGCAGGCCAGATAGTTTTAGGTAGCAGTCTACCGGGATACTTTGATTGTATTGCTCCAGATTTTCGGCACTTCCACTCATGAGTGTTTTGGGAATAGGGTATTCTCGTTTAATGGCTTCTAGGTCAATTTTTGCATTATAAGGATTGCCGTCCCAAAAAAGTGTGCCTCCTGGTTTTACTATAAAGTACTTATTTATAAGGTCCAACGCAGTGAAGAGGTAGTTTCCTCTGTCGATAATAAGGCCACCGTACATGCTGAAATCACCAAAGGTGTTTATTTCCATACGAAGATTTCCATGCCCAGCTGCTTCTATTTTGTCGCCAAGTAGTTCGTCAAATATGAGTGTAACACTGGCGTCATCGGTTACCTCAAAATTAAAATCCATACGGACTCCAGCTTCAGATTTGAGGCCTTGGTTTAGCTGATTATTATCCTCTTGGAAATTGACAAACTCAACGTAGCTTAGATTTCCACTTGCCTCTATGTGGTCCAATGGGATAAATATTTCAGTACCCTTTCTGCTCTTGGCATTTATTTGAAGTAAAATATCATCCGTGGGTCCTATGATTTTCATACCCCCATCTACAAAAGCAGACCCAAAGAAGAGTTTGTTATCTCCACGTTCGGTATTCATTATTTCAAAATTTTCCAACTCGTCTATATTCAGGTCAAACCTAAAATTGGTAAAATTATGATGATTTACTTTTCCGCTTGCACGCCCTGTATTGTTAAATCGATCTACGAGTTGTGCATCTGTTAGGGTGAAGGAATTATAGTCGATGTCTACCTTTACAAATCCTGTGTATGCCGTTTGCAGATAGTCTACTACAAAGGATAGACTATCAATATCCATTTTTCCCACGAGCTTTGGACTGGTAAGTGGACCCGTGATTTTTATGTCTGTATTGGTATATCCTTTTATGTGCGAGGCCAGTCCGTTAAGGTACTTCTCAAAAGGTTTGATGCTACTGTTCTCTGTGAGCAGATGCAGATCAAGCGGAGATACTTTGTTCTGAAAATCAATGTCTCCTAAAATTTTCATGTCATTGAGGAGGCCTTCGCTTATACTCCCCTTTATGGCAACGGCTAATAGACTCTGGTTTTCACTGGTTAGACTCAAATTCCCTAAAGTATCATTGTCTAATTGCAGATGTGCAATATCGAGATTTGCCTCAATTATGGGGAATCCATCCCGATCGGAAACGTCAATAGACCCGTTGGTAATTCCATCTAATTTTAAATCAAAGCCAGCTAAAAAAGGAGTAAGGTTATCCAATTTAAACTCGGTTAAGATAACGTTGATCTTGTTGGCCTGAAAACCAGACGATGCTTCAATATAGAGTATCTGCTCCTCGTTTCTAAAGTCAAATGAACGCAGTTCAGTAATGCCATTTTGGTAGATGACATTGGGTGTGTTTGACTTACGGAGATTCCATGCTTCTTCATAGATGAATACCTTACTGCTTTCTACAAATACCAAAGCACTGTCGTTGGTATATACAAATCTACCACCTACGGCAAGGTCCAGTATGCTATCTTTTTGTGCTGTAACATCAAAATTGACAATGCTATCTGTTATGAATCCATTCACGTTAGATACATCAAAAAGAGTACTATCATTTTGGAATAATCCAGCCGTGTTTAGAGTGAAGTTAATGGGAGTGAGACTGCCATTGTTTCTTATTGTTACGTCTATTTTTGGGGTAGAAATAACGTCATAGTTGAAGCCGCTTATACGAGTATCTGATATCAGTTGGCCTGCGGCATGGTCGTAGGTGAAATGGATAGTGGCACTATCAAAATAGGTCTCGCCCAAAAATTCAGTATAGATGGAATCATACGAAGGAATAGTGACGATCAGTTGTATATCCTTAGTGTTGATAGTGTCTTCTGGTTTGGGAAACTCAATCGGGTAGACAATGTGCTTTATGTAGCCAAGGATAGATTCAATGTCTGATGGAATGAAATCTCCTTTTATCTCAGCATGAAGTAAATCGGAGAGGATAGTATAGGTGCGACTTTGATTTGTTTCTTCGGCAGTAATAGCCAGATTATTGATGGTATAGTTGGTGTTATTCCTATTTAATGTAAAACTGTCGAGGTCTATTTTCCCTATTAAATTATCAAGGTTATCTCCGGCTAGTGCAATGCTTCCACGGAAGTTTACCACGTTGTCGGTGCTATCCAAACCCAAGGTTTTTAAATTGATACCTACCACATTGGTAGTGATATCTATCGTGGGTTTCTCATTATTCAAATCTACCTTACCATCAAAATCGAAGTTAAAATTAGGGTCTATAATTCGTCCATTTCCTTGAAAAAGGTTCTCACTAAAAGTGCCATTTACAGCTATGTTTTTATAGTCATAATTGCTATATCCTATGTGGTGTATGTCTCCACTAATACTAGCAGATAATATTTTGGCCGTAAGCCCTTTACCTGACACCTGCAGATCGAATGAAGTGCTGCCTACCTTATCTATTTCCAGCAGTTTATTGAGGTCTATGTTGTCACTCCTGAGTGTTCCTTGATAACGTGCTATACCGTTTTGGGGTTGGCGATAGTGTAGTGCCGCAGCAGCATCACCTACAGCTGAGGTGAGGTCACCTTTTATTTTAAAGTCATTTATAAATCCAACGAAGGTCCCTTGGTACGATACCTGCCCGAGGTTAAGAAACTCGTTGGGTGCAGGGTCTAACTTTATTAGAGGGGCAAGGTCGGGAGTGTTTGTATTAAAGCTCTTCGCTGTTAGATCAAAATATGTTTTGTTTATATCTGGCAAACCTTTCAAACGGGCATAACCCGAGTAGGTAGTATGATTGCCTACCTTCAGATCCAGGCTACTACTCTCTAGGTTGGCAATTGTACCGGTTATTTTTCCGTTGCCGGTAATGAGCTCGTTATACGCTGTTAAGGAGTTAGTGAACAATGCAATATCATTGGTATGTACCTTGCTCTCTGCTAAGTTGGCTTCTATCACTACGCGTTTTATGAAATCTGAAAAATCACTGTAGCTCGCATAACTGAAACGCAGAAAATTGCGAATAGTGCTCTGTGGTGTTTGAATATGCAAATCGGCAAACTCCATAGTGGTAGGGCTAATGATCGTCTTAGCTTTTAACTCTTCTATTATAAGGCCAGATTTTTCTGTGCCACTCATTTTATCTATCAAAAATGAGAGAGAGTCTTTGATAATCGTAAAGTTGTGCAAATGCCCGTTCAGATTTCTGTAGATCATGTTGTTCTCGTCAAACGCTCTACTGGTTGAAGGGGCCTTGTTTTCGTTGTAGTAATGAAATCGGGTATCGATTATTTCTACCTTGTCAAAAATTAGGGAGGGTGAGTTAGCAGACGGTTTGCCTGTTGGAGCTGGTTTGAAGTAATCTGTCAAAAACCGAATGTTTAACTGCGTCTCCTCTTTTGCTACACCTATGTTTATGTTGCCACCGGCTATCTTTATGTTATTTAGTCGTATCTTGTCACTGGTAAAAGAAAAAATGTCGTAGTCTGTTTGCAGTTCGCTAACATAGATGAGGGTATCTTCTTTTTGGTCCGCTATGTAGATATCTGTAGCTTTCAATGCGTCAAAATACGAAAGTTCTATCTCGCCTATATGTACATCTACACCGAGTTCTTTGCTCAGATAACGGGTCGCTTTATCTGCCGCATAGTTTTTGAACCACTTGGTTTGAACCAATGCCAATAGTAAAAGTGCCAAGCCAAGGAGACTTACCAATATGATGAGCGGTATTTTGATTATTTTTGGCAACTATATTTTATACTACATATAAGCCTACAAACATACCTTGGAACAAGCAAAGAACAATTCACAACTAGCAGTACTTGGCATAGAATCGTCCTGTGATGATACATCGGCGGCTGTATACATAGATGGCAAGGTTTGTTCCAATGTGGTAGCATCGCAAAAAATACACGAAGAGTTTGGTGGTGTAGTGCCCGAGTGGGCAAGTCGAAAGCACCAGCAAAACATAGTGCCTACGGTACATTCCGCCTTACAAAAAGCGGGGGTTTCTATGGTAGATATAGATGGTATAGCGTGTACTCAAGGGCCCGGTCTCATGGGGTCTTTGCTCGTAGGACATTCCTTTGCAAAAGGCTTGGCTATGTCGGCTAATATTCCATATGTGAATGTAGATCACGTAGACGCTCATGTATTGGCTCATTTTATAGATGGCGATATACCACCACTGCCTTTCTTGTGCCTCCTTGTCTCAGGTGGGCATACGCAGATAGTGGTGGTTCGAGACAATTTTGAAATAGAAATTATAGGAAAAACTATAGACGATGCCGCAGGCGAGGCTTTTGATAAAGCGGGCAAAATGCTCAACCTTCCGTATCCTGCTGGACCTATTATTGATAAAAATGCGAGGTTGGGAGACCCCAATGCATTTCAATTTAACACACCTAAAGTGGATGCTTTAGACTTTAGCTTCTCGGGTCTAAAAACGTCTATCTTGTACTTTTTGCAAAAGGAAGTACGCAAGGATGCATCGTTCATAACGAAAAATATAAATGATCTTTGTGCATCTATTCAGCATACTATTGTGTCTTATTTAATAAGCAAGCTGGACAAAGCCATGGCAGAAACGGGTATAGTACACATAGGCATAGCCGGCGGTGTAGCTGCCAATAGTGAGTTGAGAGCTGCAATGCGTACCTTAGCAAGCAAGCATCAAGGTGTAGGCTATGAGCCTAATTTTGAGTATTGTACAGACAATGCTGCTATGATAGCATATGCAGGCAAGGTAAAATTAGAAAGAAAAGAATTCGGCACACTTAGTGATGTGTGTTTTACAAGGAAATGAAAAAAGGAGTAGCATTATTTATTGGGTTATTGGCATTTGTAGGGGCTATTGCTCAGCAAAACGATACCGCATTGCTAAGGTCGCTAAAAGTGTCTGAAGTAAAGAAATATCAACGTATACATGCTTTTGTAAGCAATATAGATACGTGCCTTATGGAGCAACGCAAACTCAATGCCTACGGACTAGATGTCTTTTTCTTGCGAAATCTTGGCTGCTCTGGATATAAACAAAGAGATATTGTACGTGCTACGTATGTAGGAAGAAACATGGTGAGCCAAACCTTGGAGAGAAATAATGAAATACTTGTTTCGTATGCCTTTGCTTATGATAAGAAGAAAAGGCAACTTGCTCGTAAAACAGAAGTAATACTAGCCAATGCAGACACCATACATACGGAGTATGCGTATTATAAAAAAAGAAGAGCAAAAATGCTAGACAGCACACGCCTGACATTGATAAATAAGGAAGGGAGTAAAACCTACATCAATAAAAATACGTACGATAAAAAAAAGAGATTGCTATCTGTGATAACAGTAGATGGTGATGGAAAAACCTTGGCAGAGACGAGGCACACTTGGGGTACAGATGGGAATATAAAATCTACGACAAATTCTTCTTTTGGAGAGAAAATTACCTTTGTGCAAACATTTTTTAAGTATGACCAAAACGGTCGTGTGGTGGAAACAAATGATACACATAGCAGACAAAACATCTACCTGTACACCGATACGGGCTTGCTGAGTAATGTGCTTGGGTATAATGCCAAAGGAGAGTTGGAAATAGAGTTCATGTATGACTATACCTATACCAAATGAGTGTAGTATATGTGTTTTTAGGTGGCGGATTTGGTGCCGCATGTAGGTGGCTATTGAGCAGTCAATTGGTGAGCAATAGTGAATTTCCCTATGGCACACTAGCGGTCAATTTGCTGGGTTGTTTCCTCATCGGAATAGCTAGTGTTTACCTCGTACAGCAACCCAAACTGAGTCTTTTCATTTTGGTAGGTTTTCTTGGCGGATTCACCACATTCAGTAGTTTTGGACTCGATGCATGGCACATGCTATCGTCATCAGACTATAAAAATTTTGCGACTTACGTAGGGTTGAGCAATATAGTAGGTATACTGCTTGTTATAGTTGGGCATAAACTAGGAACACTATTTACCGCATAAAAAGACAAATGAAAAAAACTATACTGATACTCCTGTGCTTAGTTGCTAGCAATGTGCTGCTGGCAGATAAGCTGCTCATACCCATGGACGCTTCGCAAAAGAACCACCTCAAAGCGTATGGCATCTCTTATTGGGTGCTAGAGAAAGATGTACAGGTAGAGTGGTTGCTCAATTACAAAGGAGGTAGCTTCCTCATGGATGCTTATGAAAATATAGAAAAAGAATGCCTGTTACGCGGTGTTTCTTTCTCTACCATTAGCGAGGCACAGGCCAATAGAATAAAAAATGAGATAGCTAATCCTGCCGTAAATGCAGATGTAGTGAAGCTGCTCAAAATACCGAAAATAGCAGTGTACTCGCCCAAGACAGCACAACCTTGGGATGATGCCGTTACCATGGTACTCACCTATGCAGAAATACCCTATGACGTTATTTTTGATGATGAAGTGCTGGACGGCAAGCTGCCCACCTACGACTGGTTGCACCTGCACCACGAGGATTTTACGGGCCAGTACGGTAAGTTCTATGCTAGTTTTCGCAATGCACCGTGGTACAAGCAACAGGTTGCCGAGGCAGAGGCTATGGCCGAGAAGCACGGCTTTAAAAAAGTAAGTGAGTTGAAGGCCGCAGTCACCAAAAAGATACGTGATTTTACTGCTGGAGGAGGATTCCTTTTTGCGATGTGTAGTGCTACAGACAGTTATGATATAGCCTTGGCAGCAGATGGAGTAGATATCTGCGAGCGAATGTTTGACGGAGACGCTATAGAGACAGGGGCACAGGCCAAACTTGACTATACCAAGTCTTTGGCGTTCAAAGATTTTAAGATAGAAAAAAACCCGATGCGGTACGAGGTAAGCAGTATAGATGTAGACCAACGTACCCGTAGAGTACGCGAGGCAAATGATCTTTTTGCACTCAATGAGTTCAGTGCCAAGTGGGATGTGATACCAACGATACTTACCCAAAACCACGAGCGTATTGTAAAAGGTTTTATGGGGCAGACTACTGCTTTCAATAAAAGCCAAGTGAAGAGTACAGTAATCATAATGGGTGAAAACAAAAGCCTCAACGAGGCTCGTTACATACACGGTACGTTTGGTAAGGGGCAGTTTACCTTCTACGGAGGCCATGACCCCGAAGACTATAAACACATGGTGGGAGAACCACCTACAGACCTAGCCCTGCATCCTAACTCTCCGGGCTACCGACTCATACTGAACAATATTCTTTTCCCGAGTGTAAAGAAAAAGAAACAAAAGACGTAGGAGATAATGTCTAGGCTGTGAGATGTAGCCAAAACATTCATGGAATACTCCCTGTATAGGAGACGGATACCTATCCTTTTTGCAATACGTAATGGTAATAAACCATCTTACCATTACTCAATTCTGTATGAATGTTAGAACCTTTAACTCCTGCAAAATCATTCAGTGGTTTTCTTAACCAGCCGCTTACCATATTTTGAAAGAAAGCTAGCTTATATTCGTGAAATGCATCCAGTGCATTAACTACTTCCTTCGAAATTAATTCCTTTTTGAGCACCTCAAATCCTGCATCTCTGAAAACCGTATCAAGCTCCTCAATCTCTTTTGCAGAACGTAGGTCAGCAAACAGAAAGTACCCGCCAGGTCGTAGGACTCTGTTGACTTGCTCCGCAAATTTTTTCATGGATCCGTAGCAATGCGAAGATTCTACATTCACCACCACATCTACACTTTCATTCGCCAGTGATAGGTTTTCTGCATCGCCATGTGCGAAGGTTAACCCTTCTACCAAATGATGTTTATTGCTGAATTTGATTGCGTTTTTAGAATAATCAATTCCCGTCATGGTCTTGGGTTTAAGATTACGTTTGATGTACGAAGAACCTCCTCCACGTCCACTGCCTATTTCTAATACGTCTTTATCTGTAAGGTCCACAGCTGTTGCTACATGGTGGTACAGTTGAATCATATAGCGGTCAGGCTCTTCCTCCTCTTTCAGCTTTAGAGGAGGGGTATTGGATTGGTTGCAGGGTTCGTATCCGTAGTTCATATACGTCCACTCCTCTGTTGGGTATTTCCTTGCCAGGTGCTGATACAGTTGTTTCCAAACTGATCGTTTCAGCCGGGGAGAGATTTTAAGGAAGAAAGCAAAAATGTTGGTAATCATAGATTAATAATAAGGAGTGGCAATATACTGAAAATGAAGGCAATAAGGTGGAATATTTTTTATTGTGATAGTTGGGAAGGGGTTGTTCATC
>CAWVTO010000055.1:0-10351 GCA_963932895.1 uncultured bacterium | reverse complement strand
GGCATAACTGCCACGAGTCTTATACATTACATACCATCCGTTTCTCACGGTACTGATCAGTTTATTAACCTGCAGTTACTCTTCGGCTTACTTGCAGTGGTTGGACATATTTTTCCAGTCTATGAGAACTTTAAAGGAGGAAAGGGCATAGCAACGTTATTCGGTATGTTGATTGGTATTCATTATGTATTGGCACTGGCTTGTGCAGGTTTGTTCGTCATTGTTCTATTATCTACCAAATATGTTTCACTTAGCAGTATACTAGCTGCAGTGGCATTCCCCATACTTACTATTTTTGTTTTTAAGCGAGACGAGCCATTGTTTATAGCCTTTGGTATTGCAGCAGCATTATTGGTCGTGCTTACACATAAAAAGAATATTACCAGACTCATAAATGGGATAGAAAGTAAAGCTAATTTATTTGGGAGTAAACAATGACCTGGAATATAAAAACAGAAGAACTTGAAGAGTTAGATGTATTGGTAGAAGTGGACCAAGGTGCTGCCATCATTTTGTATAATGATGATTTGAACACTTTTGACCATGTAATTTACTGCCTTATAAAGTACTGCAAGCATACTGCTGAGCAGGCAGAACAATGTGCTATGCTTGTGCACTACAAAGGGAAGTGCCAGGTGAAAAATGGTTCGGAAATAGAATTGTTGCCTATCTGCCAAGCACTTACCGAAAAAGGGTTGAGTGCGGTAATAGAAGAGCTTTAGTACTGCTCCTTCTCGTTGGGAAAATCTACAGCCTTAACATCTTTTATGTAATGCTGTACTGCACCTTTCATTTCTTCATATAGATTTAAGTATCTACGCAAAAATCGTGGGGAGAACTCTTTAGTCACACCGAGCATATCATGCAGTACAAGCACTTGTCCATCTACGTCACTACCTGCACCTATGCCTATTACAGGTATGGTAAGACAAGCGGCTACTTCTTTGGCTAATGTGGCAGGTATCTTTTCGAGTACCAGACCAAAACAACCAGCTTCTTCTAGGAGTTTTGCGTCCTCTATAAGCTTGGCCGCTTCCTCTACTTCTTTGGCTCGTACCGTGTATGTCCCAAATTTGTAGATACTCTGTGGCGTAAGTCCCAAGTGCCCCATTACAGGTATCCCTGCCGATAGTATACGCTTTACAGACTCTATTACTTCGCTACCGCCTTCTAGTTTTACCGAGTGAGCTCCGCTTTCTTTCATAATACGGATAGCACTCTTCAGAGCTTCTGTACTATTTCCCTGATAGCTACCAAACGGTAAATCTACTACGACTAATGCTCTATCTACAGCACGAATAACGGACTGTGCATGGTATATCATATGGTCTAGCGTGATTGGAAGTGTGCTATCGTGACCAGCCATGACATTACTGGCAGAGTCGCCCACTAGTATTACGTCTATACCTGCGTCGTCTACTATCTTAGCATACGAGTAGTCGTAAGCAGTTAGCATACTTATTTTTTCACCTCTATTCTTCATCTCTTGAAGTTGGTGAGTAGTCATTTTTTTTATGTCTTTCTTAGCTGTGCTCATTCCAGTTATTCTTGTATTTCGAGTAGGTACTTCATGCGTTCTATTTCTCTTAGCAACACGTTGTTGTCATTTTTTAATTGAGAATTGGTGCGGTTCAGTTCCTTATTGGTTGTTTTGAGTGTACTGTTTTCTCGTTTCATGTTGGCCAATATAGAGCTTAGATTCAGTACTAAATCTCCATTAGACCCTGCTTCAATATCTTCTTTGAGCGACTCCAAATAGGTTAGTCGCGTATTTGCCTTGGTGAGGGCTCTACTCGTAGAATCAAGCTGATTGCCCAAAAATCTGTTATTGATCGTTAACTGTTTCGTTTTGGTAACAAGTGAGGTATCGTAGTTTAACATACTGCGGCACTTGTTTACCTCTCTTTCAAGTGTCTCTATTTCTTTTTGTTGTATATCTATTTTGGTTTTGAATAAGAGTATCACCTCTTCAAAGGCAGGATCATTCGTTGTAGTTTCTGCATTACCAGAGTTTGAGGTGATAGTAGGTAAGGTGTTTTCTGACTTGCTGAGATGAAATTGGTTGACCAATACTTCTGTACTTGCACTAGCAAATATGCCTATATTACCTTGACTGTATTGCGTGTCATAGATAGTGTAGCTGTAGTTGCCATTGAAATAGATATCAAAGTAACCATCTTCGACGCGTACCATAACGGTATTTGTTTTTTTTGTTAAGTTTTTGCTCTTAATCCAACCGTTTCCTTTTGGTGTACCACTCAATAATCGCTGTTGCGTACCATTTATCTTGTAGGCTCGGTAATTCTTTTTAGCACCTATTTCTATAAAGATACCTCCGTTCGTACTGGTTTGTCCATGGAGTATAAGTCCTCCAGTACCATGCTTGTTTTCTTTGCAAACAAGAAAACGGGTAGAAACTTCGTAGGATACAAGTGGCTTGTCAGTCTTTAGATATGCGACAGATTGTCCTTCATCCTTTATACGCTTGATGCGGTACTGGCCATCTTCTATAATTGTAAGCTCTAACGAGTTGTACTTCTCTGGGAAATTGTTGCTGTTTGTTGAGAAATCATCGAAAACCAGCGTGTCCATAAATTTGGTATAAACGTTTTGGCCTTTTGTGAAATGTGACAGACTTATTATGAGTAGAAATGATAGGATTCTCATTTTTATTGTGAAAGTTTGCAAAGCTAATCTAAAAATATGCAAAAAACGATTTGGACAAAAGCAGTTCTCTTTATTGGTATACTTGGTCTATTGAGCTGTGACAATGAGCTTGATGTAGCAGCAGACTGGAAAGAGATTGCCATAGTATATGGTGCTATAAATCCGAGTGTAGATAAAAACTATGTACGTATTCAGCGGGCATACTTAGACGAGAATACCAGTGCGTTGGCTTTTTCAAGCTTAAAAGATTCGCTATACTTTGATACCTTGATAGTATATGTAGATGAATTTCAAAATGGCCAGTTTACGCAACGCATGGAACTATCTAAGGTAGATGGTAACCTAATTGGGATACCGAAAGATACTGGTGTCTTCTATTCTGACGAGAATATTTTGTATGAACTGAATGCTGATCTCAAAGCGTCATTGTTTGCCACGGATTGGTCGTATAGGCTTACCGTCCAAAATCCGAAAAATGGATATGTAGCAACAGCTACGGCTACTAGTTTAGGAGATATACAAGCCCGCAGCCCAATAAGTCCTACTGGAGGTAGTGTTTATATCTCTGCAAATCAGAATCACGTTGTCCCCGTTATTTTTCAGGAGGGAAAGCATGCCAGAGCCTACAGAGTAGCGATGAATGTGGTAATAGAAGAAACGAAAATTAGCAACCCTTCAGAAAAAGAAATTAAAAACCTAGAATGGGTTATGATAAACTCAGGCGAGACAAGAGAGTTGCGTGGGTTTAATGATGCTAACTATAAGGTACTGTCTGCTGGTTTTTTTGCAATGCTAAAAAGTAGACTAGATATAGATGAAACAGTGGAGCGTAGACTCGTGAGTTATGACCTTGTGTTTTATGGCATCTCTGACGATTTCAACACATTTTTGAGTGTACTCCAACCTTCAACTACCATTGTGCAGAAGAAACCAGAATTTACCAATGTAGACAATGGTTTAGGCATATTTACTTCGCGTAACATTACTATTTTTGATAATCGCACATTCAATGCGACCATACTGCCGCAAGTACAATCGTCACCTATTACAGCAGAACTGGGGTTTGTAAAGTAGTAATTGTGTCGTTTTGTCACATCTAGTGTGAGCTAACTGACAAATTTCACACATTATCTTGTTGGCATTGTAGTTGTTTCTTAGTGAGCAATTAATAATCGAATTTTATACAAATGAGTAAAGTAATTGGAATTGACTTAGGAACTACGAACAGTTGCGTATCCGTAATGGAGGGTAACGAACCGGTAGTGATACCTAACAGTGAAGGTAGAAGAACAACACCATCTATTGTAGCCTTTATGGACAATGGTAATGGTGAGAGAAAAGTAGGAGATCCTGCTAAAAGACAAGCAATCACAAATCCGCAAAACACGATAAGTTCTATCAAGCGTTTTATGGGTTCTACATTTGACGAGGTTTCTAAGGAAGCGGGTCATATGCCATATAAGGTTGTGAAGGGTGATAATAACACACCACGTGTACTTATTGGCGATAGGAAATATACTCCACAAGAGATTTCGGCTATCATTCTTCAGAAAATGAAGAAAACTGCTGAAGATTATCTTGGTACTGAAGTAACTAGAGCGGTAATTACTGTGCCTGCATACTTCAATGATAGCCAAAGACAAGCTACAAAAGAAGCAGGTGAAATAGCTGGACTAAAAGTAGAACGTGTAGTAAATGAACCTACTGCTGCTGCACTAGCTTATGGCCTAGAGAAAAAAGATGTAGACCAGAAAATAGCTGTGTATGATCTTGGTGGAGGTACGTTTGATATCTCTGTCTTAGAATTGGGCGATGGTGTATTTGAGGTAAAATCTACGAATGGTGATACGCATCTAGGTGGTGATGACTTCGATAGAGTAATCATTGACTGGTTGGCAGAAGAATTTAAGGCAGACGAGAATATGGACCTTAGAAAAGATCCTATGGCTCTTCAACGTCTAAAAGAAGCTGCTGAGAAAGCTAAAATAGAATTGAGTAGTTCTACTCAAACTGAAATTAACTTACCTTATGTTACTGCTACAGATTCAGGACCTAAGCACTTGGTACGTTCACTTACTAGAGCCAAATTTGAGCAACTAGCAGATGATCTTATCAAACGAAGTATGGAGCCAGTAAAACAAGCAATGAAAGATGCTGGTTACACTCCTGCAGATATAGATGAAGTGATCTTGGTAGGTGGTAGTACACGTATGCCACGTATACAAGAAGAAGTAGAGAAGTTCTTCGGAAAAGCCCCAAGTAAAGGAGTGAATCCAGATGAAGTTGTTGCTATTGGTGCAGCTATTCAGGGTGGTGTACTTACAGGAGAGGTTAAGGATGTACTATTATTAGACGTTACTCCACTATCTCTAGGTATAGAAACTATGGGTGGTGTATCTACTGTACTGATAGAGTCTAATACTACTATTCCATCTAAGAAGTCTCAAGTGTTTTCTACGGCGGCAGACAATCAGCCAAGTGTAGAAATACACATCTTACAAGGTGAGAGAACCATGGCGAAGGACAACAAAACAATTGGTAAATTCCACTTAGATTCTATTCCGCCTGCACCTAGAGGAAGACCTCAAATAGAGGTAACTTTTGATATAGATGCTAACGGTATCTTAAACGTAAGTGCTAAAGATAAAGATACGGGTAAAGAGCAAAACATCAGAATAGAAGCAAGCTCTGGACTAAGCGACGAGGAAATAGACAAAATGCGTAAGGAAGCTGAAGCAAATGCAGATTCTGATAAAGCAGAAAAAGAGAAAGTTGATACACTAAATCAAGCAGATCAATTAGTATTTACTACGGAAAGTCAACTAAAAGAGTACGGCGATAAAATACCAGAGGAAAAGAAAACAGCTATAGAAGGTGCTGTAGAAGAGTTGAAAAAAGCTCACGCTGCTGTAGATATAGCTGGTATAGAAGTTCATTCTGAAACACTTAACAAGGCATGGGAAGCTGCTAGCCAAGACATTTATGCTGCACAGCAAGAAGCTGGCGGAGCAGAAGGTGCTGGTCCAGAAGCTAACGCAAACGATGATGGTGCTAAGGATGTAGAAGACGTAGACTTCGAAGAAGTAAAATAGTCTTTATTGCATAAAGAGTGATTCGTCCCTAGCGATGGATTATTCTTAACTATATTTTAAAGGAGCTGCTCATTTGAGTGGCTACTTTTTTTGGAGTATTTTTGGGATGATGAAGTGGTTACTGATAGTAAAGATGCAGAACCCGTTCTAGTAGGAGCTAAAAGACAACTAGCTAAAATAAACCTTGATGATTTTTTTTTATTTTCTAACACTTGTACAGGGAGGTGCTCTTTTTTTTACCTTTGAGGGAAATGAAATCCTTCCAAAGAAATTTATTCACGCTAGCATTGGTTATTTCGGGCTTTGGCTCTTTTGCAGACACTACAGATGTCCTTTTCATAGGGAATAGTTACACCAACTATAACAATCTACCAAGTTTAGTTATTCAAGTAGCTATAAGTGCTGGCGATACGCTGTATACCGAAAGTAGAACTCCAGGAGGACGACGCATCTCTCAGCACGCTGCTGACCCACAAGTTTTTAGTAAAATACGCAGTAGAGACTGGGACTATGTAGTTATTCAGTGTCAAAGTCAAGAACCATCTTTTTCAGATGGGCAAGTAGCGGCAGATGTATTGCCGTATGCCAAAATACTATGCGACAGCATACGAGCTAATAATGCGTGTACTATTCCTATGTTTTATATGACATGGGGTAGAAAAAACGGAGATGCGAGCAACTGTCCCTTCTTTCCGCCATTGTGCACTTACGAGGGTATGGATAGTATACTCAGAAGTAACTATTTGAAAATGGGAGAGCAAAATGATGCTGAAGTAGCAGGAGTAGGAGCGGTTTGGCGTGAGTTAAGAACCACCACGCCAAGTCTTGAATTATATACTAACGATGAGTCTCACCCGTCTTATGCTGGGAGTCTTGCATCGGCTTATACGTTTTATAGTTCGATTTTCAGAAAGAAGGCAACTAACGCCAGCTATAACGGGAGCGTAGCAGCTGTGTTTGCAGATTCTATTCGTAAGGTTGTAGATCGTGTAATTGCGTCTAGTCCAGAAGCTTATAATATTGGGGTTAGTGAGCCTACCAGTGAATTTACCATTACTCAAGATGATTGTCTCTTCTCGTTTGAGGCTCCGAGTGGTTTTGCTTCTTATCAATGGATTTTTGGCGACGGAACTATGGAGAGCATAGAGGATCCGTCACACGAGTATGCTGCCAATGGTCCATATATAGTGAAGCTCATAGTTACAGACGGTTGTGGAGCAGTTGATTCTACCACTCAAGAAGTGACGTGCGGATTGAATAATGTAAATCGTTTGAGTAATGAAGAAGCTCCTATTTATCCTAATCCCTCTAAGGGTAATTTTTCTTTAAAAGGAAACCTGGAACTAGTTTCCATTCATTTGCTAGATGGGAAAGTTATAGACTACACTCAGGAAGGAAAGACATATACCGTAGGTAAGATAGTGTCAGGTATACTTATTCTAACTCTAAAAGAAGGAGATAGGCTGTTTTATCAAAGAGTTTTGGTAGAGTAAAATAATCTAATATTTCTACTACTTAGTTTTATATGACCTTTGTGTCTGCAGCCATTTACCATAGGTGAGTCTGAGTTAACCAAAACTAAAGTTGCTAGTCTTATCGCCTCAGTGATATCCCATCTGAGATTAGCTTTCTGGTTTTTTTGTGTGTTAACAAAAAAAATATTGGAGACGTCCTAAGGACATTTTTGGTTTAAAATATCTACATTTGACTCTGTGAACAATCTATTCTACACTACCTCTGTAACCAAGGAGACACTCACGCTGCATGAGCAGGAAGCAGTGCATTGTGCTCTTGTGCTTCGCAAAAAAGCAGGTGATATTATCTATGTTATAGATGGAAACGGGAACAGGTACAAGTGCGGCATAGATAAACTGAGCAAACGTGAGGTAGAGTGCACGATACTGAGTACAGAGACTAAAGCTAAATCTGAGTATATCACCATAGCAATAGCCCCTACCAAGAATAGAGATAGGCTCGAGTGGATGATAGAAAAATTGGTAGAAATAGGAGTGGAACGTATAGTTCTGATGAATACTACCAATACAGAACGTACCCGCACCAATATGGATCGTATACAGAAAAAAGTAATTTCTGCGGTGAAACAAAGTTTACGTTTTTATATACCGGAGGTGATAGAAATGAATTATGCTGAGGTACTTCAATTGGATGTAGACCACAAGTATATTGCTCACTGCTTTGCTGAGCAAGCTAAGAATGAGCACCAAAGCAATTCAGATATGAAGCAACTCATATTGATAGGCCCAGAAGGCGATTTTACCACTGCAGAAGTAGAACAAGCCTTTGCTGCAGGTTTTCAAGGCTTAGATCTAGGAGAGTATAGACTACGTACAGAAACAGCTGCAATAGTTGCCGTAAGTAGGTTTCAATAAAATTAAATTAAAGTCGTTTACCCATAGAATGAAGAATGTTTTTCTCATAGTATTATTGATTATAGGATCTAGTTTCAAAGTAGATTACACCGTAAAATTAGCGAAGCTAAAGTACGATGGCGGTGGCGACTGGTACAGTAATCGTACAGCATTATCTAATTTAGCAGTCTTTTGTAATGCTAACCTAAAGACCAACATTAACCCGCAGGATGAAGTTGTAGAGGCTGGGAGTGTAGAGATTTTCAACTATCCCTATATCTATATGACCGGACATGGTAATGTGCTATTTTCTAATAAAGATGCCGCAAACCTTCGAAAGTACATGATGGCAGGAGGTTTTTTGCATATAGACGATAACTACGGACTAGATAAGTATGTGCGTCCAGAGATGAAAAAGGTCTTTCCAGAGCTTGATTTTGTAGAGCTGCCATTCAATCACCCTATTTATAAACAGACGTATAATTTTCCTAAGGGATTACCCAAAATACACGAACACGATGGTAAACCTGCCCAAGGTTTTGGCTTGATATACAAAGGCCGCTTGGTGTGTTTCTACGATTATGAGTGTGATTTAGGTAACGGCTGGGAGGATGAAGGCATATATGATGATAGTGAAGAGAAACGTAAACAGGCATTCCAGATGGGGGCTAATTTAATTCAGTATGTTTTTAGTAACTAGTTTGGCAGCTAGGTAGAAATGAATTTTTTATGACCTAGAACGTCGGAAACGTTGTATTAAATTGAGAAAGGCCATTACAATGGCTATAGATAATTCGCCTATTTCTAAAGAACATTTTATACGGCATGTCACTTAGATAAACGGCACATTCTGTATAGATATTTTCGTGTCAACTGTAAAATTCATACCTGAAGTTTAGGTTGGAGAAGAGGTTTATCTGAACTTAGGATTGAGATGCTTCAGCCTTCATCTTATCGGATAGTTCCTTACCCAGATAGTTATCTATTACCAAATGAGCTAGATAGATAAGAGGAGTCAATATAATAGCTACAACAAACTTGTATAAATAATTATTGAGACCAACTGCTAGAATCAAAGCCCAGCTCCAATCGGCACCAAGTCTAAAGGCTATAATAAGCACTACAAAGCTATCTACAAACTGGCTCACAAGTGTACTGCCTGTGGCCCTCAGCCAAAGTTTGTTCTCTCCAGTGATACTTTTTAACTTTTGAAAAACAGCTACGTCGAGTATCTGTCCTACTAAGAAGGCGACCAATGACCCCAATATGATCCATAGACCTTGACCAAATATCGTGGCAAATGCCAATTGAAAATTCGGAACGCCAGCAGATGTACCACTTGTAATCCACCAATCTGCAGGTGCTAGGTGTATACTAATATATACCATTACAAAAGCAAAAATAATGAGCACCACGGTAAGGTAGGATAGGAACTTAACTCCACGTTTACCAAAGTACTCGTTGATGATGTCAGTCATAACAAACACTACAGGCCAAAGCACCACGCCAGCGGTGAGGTTAAAGCTCACCTGCTCACCAAACAGAATATGCTGTAGTGGTTCTATACCTAATGTGGCTTCTAATGAAAATATTTTAACTCCAATGAACTCAGCTATTAGAGCATTTGCTATGAAAAAGCCGCTGATAATTAGGAATAATTTGCTCTCTTTGTTAGTAAGGATGTTCATTTATGTATCTATTTTGACCATGCTGTGGAAACAATGGTGCACATATTGCGTAATGTATTGATAACATTGCAACAGTATAAAATGAAATTCGTTTTTAGCATAACAATCGCACTTTTCGCATTCGCAGCTTCAGCTCAGGATGCCGTTTCGTATTACAATTCGGGTATAGACAAGTTTGAAGAAGGTAACGTACTCGGTGCCATCAAAGACTTTGATTCTGCTATAGTGAAGAATTCCAAAATGGCCGAGGCCTATTGGGGTAGGGGCAGTGTTTATGCAGAGATGCAAGAGTTTAAAGGAGCATTGAAAGATCTCAACAAGTGTATAGAAATTGATCCCGGTGTTATTGATGCGTTTTATAATAGAGCCTATGTGCTTATGGCAATGGGCGAGCAGCAGAAAGCACTGAATGATCTAAATATGTATTGCTTGATGAAGCCTAAGGATATCAATGGCTTCCTATCTAGATTAGATATATTGGTAAAGAACTCTATGCATGACGAGGCTTTTAAGAATATGGAGACTATAGCTGGTC
>CAWVTO010000054.1:0-10488 GCA_963932895.1 uncultured bacterium | reverse complement strand
AAGAATTCAATCTTATATAAGAATTTCACAAAAGAAGAACTCGCTCTTCAAGCAGGTGCTGGTCACTCTACATTGGAACTTGCTGGGATTTTACAATTGCAAATTGTTACAAAACCACCACAATTTGGAGGACTTACACCAAAAGATTTAGAAGATAAAGTACGTGCTTCTATAGCCGAGTTTGAAACACGTGGAGTAACAGAGGAAGATTTAGAAATAACCAAAACCCAGGTACTGAGAGGTACATATGGTCAACTCAATAGTCTAGCTAGTAAATCTGGCGTACTAAGCCATTACGCTCTTATGAGAGGTGACGGATACAATCTACAAGACGATATAGACAGGTACAGCTCCGTTACCAAAGATGATGTAATGCGGGTTTACAAAAAGTATTTGAAAGGCAAAAAATCTGTTATCCTAAGAGTAGATAGAGATCAGTCTGAAAAAGATGAAGATGATGACACGCCAAAAAGTGTTAATCCTCACGCTACCAAAGAAAAAATAACTGACAAACAATACTTAGGTCTCTCATATGAGAAGCCAAATGACAACTTTGATAGAGGCGTAAGACCAACAAAGCCAAGTGCAAATGCCTTTACTATTCCTGAGTTCTATAAAGAAACGTATAGCAACGGGTTAAAACTAATTGGCACTCAATCATCTGAATCGCCACTCGTTTATTTCTATATAGATATGGAAGGCGGACAATTGCTGGAAGCAGGCAAAAAGGTAAATACTGGAACCGCCATGATGACGGCTGCTATGATGGGAGAGGGAACACAAAGATTAACGACTGAAGAATTCTCAAGAGAACTAGAGAAATTAGGAAGTTCAATTAGTTTCAACTCAGGTGCCATGAATAGTTCTGCTTTTGTGAGCTGTTTGGTAGCCAATCTTGATGCTACTGTAGCCTTATTTAAAGAAGCTCTCTTTGAACCAAGATTTGATGAAAAAGATTTCAAACGTGTGAAAGATCAGGCTATAGAAGGATTGAAATCTCAACGAAGTAACCCTTCTGTAATGGCTTCTAAAGCTTGGAACAGTATCATGTATGAAGGGACTATTCTGGAAAAGTACTACTATGGAAACTATAAGTCGCTAAGTAAAATAGGCTTAGATGATGTAAAAGCATTCTATAAGGCCAACTATTCACCAGATGTGAGTACAATAGTAGTTTCTGGAGATATATCTAAAACTGACGCACTCAATAAACTTGCATTCTTAAAAGAATGGAAAAGTATGAATGTAACAGTGCCTGTAATGCCAGCATTGAAAACGCCAGAGAAAACGATAGTGTACTTGGTAGATAAACCATACGCAGCACAGTCTACTATACTGGCAGGTCATCCTGGGCCAAAGTATGACTACAACGGAGATTACTTCAAGTCAGGTGTTATGAACTATGCACTAGGTGGAGCTTTCAATAGTAGAATCAATCTTAACCTGCGTGAAGACAAAGGTTGGACATATGGTGCAAGGTCTGGTTTTAGAGGCAACAAACAGTACGGAACGTATCGCTTTTCTGGAGAGTTCAAAAAAGAAGCTACAGATAGTGCTGTTCGTGAAGTGATGAAAGAAATCAATGGTTTTGCAAAAGATGGGATCACTGAGGAAGAGTTGGCATTCACAAAAAGTTCCATTACGTTGAGTGAGGCATTGGATTATGAAACGCCTTTCGATAAGCTTAATTTCCTTAGCAGCATTGTAGAAAATAACTTACCAAAAGACTTCACGATGCAACAAGCTACTATGATAAACAAGATGACTGTGTCCGATATTAATGCGGTGGCTAAACAAATGTTGAAGCCAAACAATACCGTAATCATTGTGGTTGGACACGCATACAAAGTACGCGAAGGACTAAACAACCTAGGTTATGGTAAGATTAAAGAAATAACGGTAGATTAGTAGACTGCTCTTCATATAGTAAAAAAGGCAACTCAGTGAGTTGCCTTTTTTTATGACTCAAGCTTTTGAATAGAATTCCAATTGACGTGTTGCAAGAGCCTCGGTAGAGTAACTATCCTCAATAAGTTTGCGAGCATTTTCTACTATTAAACTACGGTCTATCTCTCCACTTTTAATTTTGGTATAGACTTCTTTAAACTCCGCAGTAGTGTCTGCTATCAGTAGGTGTTTACCTTCTGTATATGCTATACCTTGAGCCCCTATGGTCGTACTTACTACAAGCTTGCCTGCAGCCATTGCTTCTAATATCTTTAGTCGTATCCCACTTCCGCTTCTTAGGGGCACAACGCACACGTCACAGTCTCGTACAAAGTCAAAAGCCCTTGGCACATCACTATGCACCTCCAGTTGCGGCTGATTCTGATAGTTGGCCGCCTTGATACTCTTACCCGCTAAGTGGAGTTTGTAATCTGTATCTATCTCTACTAACGTGGTGTGTACCTCTTTCAAGTACCAATCTACAGCATCTACATTGCCATGCCACTCCATGGAGCCAATGTGATACCAGTTCGTTGTGCTTTTGCTTGGAGAATAAGTCCACTCACGGAGATCTATACCAGCCGGTATAGTCTTGAATTTTCCGTTAGGGTGAAGTTTCTTAAACTTCTCACCGTCATCATCAGTTACCGTAGTTATTACGTCTACTTCTTGTATGATTTTAGTCTCATATGCCTTCAGTTGTTTTGCCAGTAGGGTAAGGTACAATTTCTTTATCGGATTACCTTCAACTAATGCGAGTCTTTCCCATATTTCATACTCAACATTGTGCATACGCAAAGCAAGTAATCCCTTGTGATTATTGCGAACTGCAGCTATGTATGGTGCGGCAAATGTGCCCTCTAACTGTACTATGTCATAGTGTTCACCCTTCAAGAGTTGTATGATCTCTTGCTCAAAAGTACCATTGTAAAACCTACTCACATTGTATGATTTGTTTCTGAGAAGATGTAATATCGCCTCATCCCATTTGATATCGGTATCTATAGGATGTATAAGTGTTTTGGCATACTTGCTAAGCTCTTTTTGTGCTTCAGTAATAGGAGTGTTGTGTTTTATACCATCCAAACAATAAAGAGATACCTCATGTCCAAGTTCAGAAAAAGCTCGGGTATAGTTATATATACCGATAGTACCGCCTTCGTTGAGCGGCCAAGGAACCCTATTGCTAATCTGCAAAATCTTCATTACTTCTTCTTATTTAGATTGTTTTGCCCATTTAGGCGTAAGTGCTTTTACAAAGCGTTTATAGGCTTCGGCATCAAACAATTGTGAGTCTGTGCTTGCTTTATACGTTAAGAATATAGCTAACGGAAAGAACACAATAAGGCCGAGCCACATACCCAATATAGGTTGAATAGCTCCTTGTTTTACTAGCTTTTCGCCAAATATTCCCATTACATAATAGAGGATAAATAGGAGTAGTGAAATGACAAGTGGCAGCCCAAAGCCTCCTTTTTTAATAATAGCTCCCAATGGTGCCCCAATAAAAAAGAGTAGAATACAACTGATAGCAAGGGTGTATTTACGGTGCCATTCTACTAAATACTTTGCTCTCATTTCACGCTGAGATGCTGAATCGTCTAGATTATTGGTACTTATTCGTTTAATATTATTGGCATTTTGCAATGCTCGTTCTATCGCTACCTCATGTAGATCCTTTGGCTCTTGTTTGGGCAGAGCTTTGGTACGTATTTTCTTTTTACGATTTGATGCCAGATTTCTAGGTACTACGGCCTTTACTTCTGCCGGTTTTATGCTTTTGGCCCTAGCCAGTAAGTTAGCTACACGCATACTTACGGATGAGTCTATTACTACCAATGTATCAGTAGGTATATAGAAATAAGGTTCTATGTATTGATATAGTTTGTCTTTTCTACCAGAGATATAGTCGGTCAACGAATCGATACGAATGCCAAGTTGCTTTACATTCATCATTCTATGATCTTCGCTAAATCGCTCTTTCTCGGTACGATTAAAAGCAAGCTCACTCAAGTCTATGGTGAGGTTGTAGCTTTCAAACTCCATGGTGTTGTGAGGTCGTGTTTCTTTGTATTTCGGATCGTTTACGAGCTCTTGGTATCTGCGGCCATCTTCTAGGTATAGGGTCATAAACTGCTTATCACTGCTCACCATCATTTTACCCCGTTTGGCGATGAGAATATTGTTATTGCCGTTAAATTTCCGCTCATCTACATAAATGATAATATCTTCAATCGTCTGATTATCATCGTGCTTTTTACCTACACGAATCGCATATCCTTCAATATCTTTAAAAAACACATTGTCCACGATATTCATTGCCGGCTTCTTTTGAGTAACGTCGTAGAGCAAAGCTCCCCAACTTAGATTTGCTTTTGGGATAAGGTTATTGGCCGTATAAAAGGCTCCGATGGCCATGAGAATACTAATAATAAACATTGGCCTCATTGCTTTTAGCAGAGAAACTCCAGCAGCTTTTATAGCCACTAGCTCATACCGTTCTGCTAAGTTGCCAAAGACCATGATAGAAGACAGTAGTATAGCTAGGGGCAGTGCCATTGGGATAAGATGTATAGCGAAGTAGAATATGAATTCTAAAATAACAGCGATCTCAAGACCTTTGCCAACAAGATCTTCGAGGTACTTCCAGATAGTCTGCATCAGTAGCAGAAACAAGGAAATGAAGAAGGTGCCAATAAATGGCCCAACAAATGACTTGACAAAAAGCCAATGCAGTTTCTTTATATTTCTCAAAATGAATGTCAAAAATAGGTTGAAGGTTTATTAATTGGTTATTTTTGGAATGAATGTATACAATTGATAGATTAATGAAAATCAAGACCCTTGCTTTATTATTTGTATTTTTACTTGTTTCAGTACCGGGATTTACCCAAATGGATAAAACAAATGCGAAGAAACTAAAGAAGGTGACCAAGCTGTACAAGAAAAAAAAGTATGTTGATGCGGGAGTATTGACCCGTGAAGTTATCAATGATTACCCCATAAACGAGAACTTATGGAATCTGTATAATCAAGTAATGTATGCTAACTACAGGTCGTCTACTTTTCTATTCAACAGATATAATATTACAGTAGAAGGAGAGGATGTAAGCAGCATCAAGGCTATCAAGACTAGTCTTGATCATGTTTTCAAAAAATCAAAGTATGACTATCATAATGCTATATACTACAGTAATACGTGCTTACCGTATAATGTACGCAGCAGTTCTCTGCTTCGCACTATGCATGTAGATGGCGGATATTTTACTACAGATTCAGTTTCTACAGAGTCCAATGACTTATTCTCACTAGGAGAGGAGGAGTTTAAAGCCAAGAACTTTCAAAAAGCTATTGGTTACTACCAAAAGGCGTACAATGTAGACACTTCAAACTATAAGGCTCTACTGTATATTGGCGATTCATACTTTTCTATCGAATACTACGGCCAAGCGGCAGTATACTTCAGAAGAGCGATGAAAAAGCAACCATTGCTCAATGAACCGGTAAAGTACTTAGCCGATGTTCTTATGAAAAAAGGAGAGTATAAGCAAGCATTAGATATCGCAAAACAGAGCCTATTGGTTTATCCAGAAGAGTCTATGATGGTCCAAATTCATACTATTCTAGAAAAGCAAAATTCAGATAAGGATTTGCAAAGAAACTGGGTTTTACGTTTAGCCCCAGCCAATACGGTTTTAGATACCAACTACCGTAAGCAATTTTTTGATAAATTGCTTCATTTTGATCATTATGTACATGCCAAAGAAGGAGCAGAGAAAAACTATGAAAGTACGGGTATACGTAGATCATACGTAGATATATCACACGAAAAGTATCTAGAAGTACTCAGTTGGAAAAAGATGCTAGAAGCAACAGCTGGTGAAGATATCCCTGCCTTGGCCTATGCCCGTAAAATGGAATCTCAAGGTATGCTTGCTCCCTATGTGTTCATATCCTTATTCAATGTAGACTGCTACTCGCAGTACAGAGATTTTATTGATACAAATAAAGAACTTGCTGTACGTTACATCAACGAGTTCCTCATTGTTACAGATTAGAATTATTAGCCTAGTTGCTTCTCAAGGCTGACTATTTTACTTAGCGTATCTGCCTTTTTTTGTTCTTCTTTGGCGATTACTTCTGGTTTAGCATTAGCAATAAACTTTTCATTACCTAGCTTTTTGTCTATTCCAATCAAGAAACCTTTTAGCCGTTTTACTTCTCCAGCTATTGCTGCTGTATCTACCTTTTGTACGAAATCTTTGAAAGATATAGAAACTTCGTCTGTACCTACCAATGCTTTGAAAGCATTGTCTTCTGTGCCTTCTAAGGTGACTACATTAGCCAGTTTGGCAATAATACCTTTAGCACTAGTGTATATAGCAGCATCTTTGGCTACCAAGCCAAGACTTGCCTCTACTTTAGGAGATATACCGTTTTCATTCCGTTTTGCACGTACCTCACTTATAAGGTCAAACACACTGGCGTGAATAGTCTCACTGCTAGTATCTAGAGTCGGCCAATCTTGTTGGTTGATATATTGTCCTTCTCGCTCACCTAGTCCATGCCAAAGTTCCTCTGTGATAAATGGCATAAAAGGGTGTAGTAGCTTTAAGATTTGATCAAACATAACTGTAGCCTTATCCAAGTCGTACTGTGGAATAGGGTCACCATAGGTTGGTTTTATCATTTCCAAGTACCATCCACTAAAGTCGTCTCGCGTAAGTTTATACAACTCCATAAGTGCATCAGAAATACGGAACGAATCAAAATGCTGATTCACCAACGTGGTAGTGCTGGCAATTTTAGCCTCCATCCATTGGTGTATGGTATCACCATAGGTAGTGTAGTACTCGTTTCTATCTGCGGTTATGGCTAGACCTTTTATGAGACGGAATGAATTCCAAAGTTTGTTACAGAAGTTTCTTCCCTGTTCACAAAGTGATTCGTCAAAAAGGATGTCGTTACCAGCAGGAGCACTTAGCATAAGTCCCATACGTACACCGTCAGTACCATATTTGTCCATAAGTTCAATTGGATCTGGGCTGTTGCCCAATGACTTAGACATCTTGCGACGCTCTTTATCTCTTACTATACCCGTAAAATAGACATTTTTGAAGGGCATTTTGCCTTCAAAAGCGTGACCAGCCATGATCATACGTGCTACCCAAAAGAAGATAATGTCTGGAGCAGTAACCACGTCGCTAGTGGGATAGTAGTAATCCAGTTCTTTTTTGCCTTCTTCTTTGAAACCGTTGAACACACTTATAGGCCACAACCAAGAACTAAACCACGTATCCAGTACGTCATCGTCTTGTCTGAGGTCACTTGCTTTAAGTGATTTGTCATCGAGTAAGCCTAGAGCTTCGTCGGCGGTTTTTGCTATTACTACTTCACCTTTAGGCGTATACCAAGCAGGTATTCTGTGTCCCCACCATAGTTGGCGAGAGATACACCAGTCTTTTATGTTAGTAAGCCAATGGTTGTAGGTATTTTTAAATTTAGCAGGATGAAATTGAATCTCATCATCCATTACCTGGCTAAGAGCTTCTGGGTAGTCTGCCATGAATTTTTTCATGTCTACAAACCACTGTGCAGAAAGTCTGGGCTCTATAACCGCTTTACTACGCTCACTTTTACCTACTTTATTAATAATGTCTTCCGTTTTGGTGAGTATACCTAGTTCTTCTAGTTTAGTGGCCGCTAGTTTTCTAGCTTTAAAACGGTCTTCACCTACAAATATTCCTGCTGCTTCACTTATTGTAGCATCTTCATTGAAAACGTCTATGGTTGCTAGGTTATGTCTTTTGCCAATTTCATAATCATTTATATCATGTGCAGGAGTTACCTTGAGGCATCCCGTACCGAACTCTAGGTCTACGTAGTCATCTGCTATTATAGGTACTGCTCTATCTACAAGCGGTACGATACAGTTTTTGCCTACCAGGTGTTTATATCGCTCATCAGATGGGTTTACGCATACGGCAGTGTCTCCCATGATGGTTTCTGGGCGAGTAGTTGCTATTTCGATGGTCTCATTACTGTCCTGTATTCTATACTTTACATAGTATAACTTTGTGTTTTGTTCTTCGTGATTTACCTCTTCATCACTTAAAGCCGTTTTTCCAACCGGATCCCAATTGATCATTCTGGTGCCATGGTAAATATATCCACGCTTGTGTAAGTCGATGAACGAGTCTATTACAGCCTCAGAAAGATCGGGCTCCATCGTGAAGCGAGTTCTGTCCCAATCGCAGCTACATCCTAGCTTCTTAAGTTGTTCGAGTATGATGCCTCCATACTTATCTTTCCACTCAAATGCGTGATCCAAGAATTTCTCACGCCCTATTTCATCCTTACTTACTCCTTTCTCTTTCAATAGGTTTACTACCTTGGTCTCAGTAGCAATAGATGCATGGTCAGTACCGGGTACCCAGCAGGCATTGTATCCTAGCATACGAGCTCTACGAACCAATATATCTTGTATGCTATTGTTTAGCATATGGCCCATGTGTAATATGCCTGTTACGTTAGGTGGCGGTATTACTATGGTGTAGCTTGGTCTGTCATCTGGAACAGAAGAAAAGAGTTTATTTTCCATCCATTCATCGTACCATTTTTGCTCAAGTCCTTCTGGATTGTATTTGGTTGAAATTGCCATTGCTGAGATATTGTATTGTTCTTATTGTGTAACCGGGTGCAAATAAAAAAGCCCATCGTGGTTTTACCAAGACGGGCTCTCTATTAAATATTGTATAGTGCTTATCTTTTTTCTTTGATACGAGCACTCTTACCAGAACGTCCTCTTAGGTAGAAGATACGAGCTCTTCTGACCTTACCGCGTCTGTTTACGTCTATTTTGTCTATGTTAGGAGAGTGTGTAGGGAAAATACGCTCTACACCTATACCACTACTGATTTTTCGAACGGTGAAAGTTTCGTCAAGACCTGCATTTCTTCTTTGTAATACAGTTCCTTGGAAAACCTGGATTCTCTCCTTTTCACCCTCTTTTATTTTGTAGTGTACAGAAACATTATCTCCTGCAGCAAAAACTGGTAGATCTGTTCTGATTTGGCTTGCTTCTATATGCTTAACTGAGTCCATTGTTTTAAAAGTGACTGCAAAAGTAATAAAAACTATCAAGTGATATTAACATAGTTTAAAAATATGTTAAGATATTTTTGCGAAAATAAATTACAAGGATATTGGAAATTCGAAATTACCGCTACCTTTGCAGTTCTATAATAAAGAGATGTACGCGATAGTAGATATAGCAGGGAAACAATTCAAGGTAGAGAAAGACCAGAAGTTGTATGTTCATAGATTGGCAGAAGAGGAAGGCAAGTCAGTGAACTTTGATAATGTAATGCTTGTAGATAATGCAGGTAAGGTGAATGTAGGGACTCCAAGTATAAAAGGAGCTTCAGTGAAAGCTAAAGTACTGAGCCATCTAAAAGGAGATAAAGTAATTGTCTTCAAAAAGAAGAGAAGAAAAGGATACAAAGTAAGAAACGGTCACAGACAGTACCTTACTCAAATACAGATTGAAAGTATAAAAGGATAAGATAATGGCACACAAAAAAGGAGCAGGTAGTAGTAAGAACGGTAGAGAGTCGGAAAGTAAACGACTCGGCGTTAAAATATTCGGTGGTCAAGAGTGTATCGCTGGTAATATTATCGTTAGACAAAGGGGGACAAAACACCACCCAGGTGCAAACGTGGGTATAGGAAGAGATCATACGTTATTTGCTCTTACCGATGGTAAGGTAGAATTTCAGCGTAAGTCGAACAATCGTTCATTCGTGAACATTGTAAACGATTAATCGTTTTGGGCGTCTTAGCTCAAGATGTAAAATTTTCATAGTCAATAAGAGAAGGCTGCCTTTAAGGTGGCCTTTTTTTTGTTTTAAAGTTGTCTCGTCCTGTGTTTAATTATTACGCAAAAATAATACAGTGTACATCCGTTTAATTTACATACATGCGTTGTATTTATGTAAATTAAAAGTATTAAATCATTGCCGCTGGGTTTAATTCAACAAAATAGATTAACGAACTTGGGCATTTTAGCCCAATATTTAGGGTTTTTATTGTCAATTAATAAGGCAGCTCCCTGTCTTGTTACTAGGCATTTGCACCCGATGGCGATTATGACAAAAAAAAGACATGAATAAAAACGTATAAAATGAAAACTTTATTACGAGTACGAATGTTATACTAATAACAAAAGAGTAAATCAGTCCGGTTGAGTGTATCTCAACAACATAGATTAAAGAACTTGGGCGTTCTAGCCCAAGATTTAGAGTTTTCATAGTCAATTGAGAAGGCTGCTTTTGGGCGGCCTTCTCTTATTATGGGCATTGCTGACTGACGTTTATTATGACAGAAAAAAGACATTAATAAAATAGATTAAATAAAACTTTGATGTATGCATATGGGTTATATATTTGTGGTAACGAAAAAGGAAATCATTACCGTTGGGTGTAACGCAACAACATAGATTAAAGAACTTGGGCGTTCTAGCCCAAGATTTAGAGTTTTCAT
>CAWVTO010000053.1:0-10495 GCA_963932895.1 uncultured bacterium | reverse complement strand
GAAAACCCAGGATGGTATACCCAGTATACACCATACCAAGCCGAAATAGCTCAAGGTAGACTAGAAGCTCTATTGAATTTTCAAACAATGATTTGTGACCTCACAGGAATGGAGCTTGCCAATGCATCTTTGTTAGATGAAGCAACAGCCGCCGCCGAGGCAATGGCAATGTTGTATTCTGCCAAGAAGAAAGGTGTTGGAAATAAAATATTTCTTTCAGATAAGGCTTTCCCTCAGACGATAGATGTGATAGAGACGAGAGCCGAACCGCTGGGTATAGAAGTAGTTATTGGAAATCCGTATGAAGCGGAGTTTAGTAATGCGTATTTTGCCCTGTTTGTACAATATCCAAACGGTGAAGGGTCTGTTGAAGACTATGCTGCACTTACCGCACAAGCATTAGAACACGGTGTAAAAACAATTGTAGCTGCAGATATACTTGCTCTTACTTTACTAAAAGCACCCGGTGAGTGGGGAGCAGAAGTAGTAGTAGGAAGCACACAGCGATTTGGAATACCAATGGGTAATGGAGGTCCACATGCTGCATACTATGCAACAAAAGAAGAGCATAAACGTAGATTGCCCGGCAGAATAATAGGGGTGTCCCAAGACGGTGACGGAAATTACGCACTCAGAATGGCGTTGCAAACCAGAGAGCAACATATAAAAAGAGACAAAGCAACAAGTAATATCTGTACTGCTCAGGCACTACTTGCAATTATGGCAGGTATGTATGCTGCTTATCACGGCCCTGTGCGGCTCAAGCGTATTGCTGAAAAGGTAAATAACCTAACAAGTATTCTAGCCAATAACTTAATTGAACTGGGGTATGATCTAAAAAACAACAGTGCTTTTGATACCCTATCTATCGTGGCCAATAGTAATATACAAGCTAAGGTACGCGGAGAGTTAGAAGGCAATAATATTAATGTACGCTATGCAGACGGATATATTGGGATCTCATTGGATGAAACCACAGAGCTGGATGATGTCAAATTACTGGTTAGTAGATTAGGTACAGCGAATAAAGCTGCTGCTGATTTTACAGATAAGATTTCTGTAATGTGGGATAGTAACTTGGATAGAGATACGGAGTATCTAACGCATCCTGTATTTAATTCATACCATACGGAGCACGAGATGTTGCGTTATCTAAAGTCATTGGAGAATAAAGACTTGTCACTGGCTCACAGTATGATAGCCTTGGGTAGTTGTACTATGAAATTAAACGCAACTTCGGAGATGATACCTGTTACTTGGGATTCATTTGGCAACATACATCCATTTGCACCAAAGCATCAATTGGCGGGTTACACCCAGATGCTTCACGAATTAGAACGGGATTTATCAGAAATTACCGGGTTTTATAAAGTGAGTTTGCAGCCTAATGCTGGAGCCCAAGGGGAGTACGCAGGATTAATGACCATTCGCCAGTACTTTATCGATACCAACCAAGAATATAGAAATATTGTCATTATACCGGATTCTGCTCATGGAACTAACCCGGCTAGTGCTGTCATGGCAGGAATGAAAGTCGTTGTGGTAAAATGCCACACAAATGGGTATATAGACCTCAATGACTTGAGAGAGAAAGTGGAAGTAAATAAGGAACACCTTGCTGCAGTAATGGTAACTTATCCAAGTACCACAGGTGTATATGAAGAGACTATAAAAGAAATAACTTCTCTAATACATGAGAATGGTGGCCAAGTATACATGGACGGAGCTAATATGAATGCACAAGTAGGGTATACCAACCCAGCTAACATAGGAGCAGACGTTTGTCACCTAAATCTGCACAAGACATTCTGTATACCACACGGTGGAGGTGGTCCCGGAATGGGGCCCATTGGTGTGGCCGAGCACTTGGCACCTTACCTACCCAAACATAGTGTAGTAGCTGGAGTTAGTTCAGAGAAAGGTATGAAAGCTGTAAGTGCTGCACCCTTTGGGAGTGCAAGTATATTGCTCATAAGCTACGCATACATTAAGATGATGGGTAGAGAAGGATTGAAGAGGGCTACTGCTCTAGCTATACTCAATGCCAATTACATGAAACATAGGTTAGCAGAGGGTTACGAAGTGCTCTATACTGGGCAGAATGGAACGGTAGCTCACGAGATGATTGTAGACCCAAGACCGCTCAAGTTGACCAGTGGTGTATTGGTAGAAGATATTGCCAAACGATTGATTGATTATGGATTTCACGCACCTACGGTAAGTTTCCCTATACCAGGTACTATGATGATAGAACCAACAGAGAGTGAAAATAAAGCAGAGTTGGACAGGTTTTGTGATGCATTACTAGCGATACGTAAAGAAATTGCAGAAATCGAAAATGGCACTGCAGATAGAGAAAATAATGTACTAAAGAATGCTCCCCATACTGCGGAGTCGGTTATTAGCGGAGAGTGGGATAAGCCTTATTCAAGAGAAAAAGCGGTATATCCTGCACCTTATGTATTGGCCAATAAGTTTTGGCCGAGTGTAGGAAGAGTGGATAATACATATGGAGATAGAAATTTAATATGTAGCTGTTTGCCTCTTTCTGCTTATGCAGAGACATCATCGTAATAAACTATATACATAGAGAGCGACTGGTTTGCTGAAAAATGTCTAATTTAGCCGCAAACTATGACACTATCATTAATTATAGGATTGATATTATTCGGTGTATTGCTGATAATGATAGAAATATTCATCACACCAGGATTTATAGTGGGTGTATTGGGTACTCTTTTTTTAGCAGTAGGTATTGCTTACACCTACAAAGAATACGGAGATTTTTCAGGCAACATTACGCTAGCTGCTACAGCGGTGTTTTTAGCAACAACTCTTACCCTGGCTTTTAGAAATGGGGCTTGGAACAGATTTGCTATCACTGATGCAATAGATGGCAAAGCCAATAATATAGATCAGCTAATAATTAATGTAGGAGATACAGGGAAGTCCATTAGTGCCCTTCGTCCTGCAGGTTCAGCCATTATCAATGATCAGCGACTAGAGGTACACGCCGATGGTGAGTTTATCCTCGCCAATGAAGAGATAGAGGTTATCAAAAAAGTTCAAAATCGAATATTTATAAAGAAAATTAACACTTAAAAAAATTAATCACATGCCAACAATTTTACCATTCATCATTGGAGGAGTAGTCTTACTCTTTGTCTTTTTATACTTTGTGCCAGTAGGGCTATGGGTTACGGCCCAAGTTTCTGGAGCTCGAGTAGGTATCGTACAACTTATTGTTATGCGTATTCGTAAAGTGCCACCATCACTTATTGTGAATGCTCTTATTAATGCAAATAAGGCAGGTCTGCCGGTTACGGCAAATGACCTCGAGACGCACTTTATGGCAGGGGGTAATGTAAATAACGTAGTGAAAGCACTCATTTCGGCTGATAAAGCAAATATTCCTCTTGATTTTAATATGGCTGCGGCTATTGATCTTGCAGGTAGAGATGTGGCAGATGCCGTACAGTTATCGGTAAATCCACGTGTGATAAACACACCTCCAGTAGCAGCAGTTGCAAAGGATGGTATTCAGCTAATTGCAAAAGCACGTGTTACCGTGAGAGCAAATATTGCTCAGTTGGTAGGGGGTGCTGGTGAAGATACTATACTTGCTCGAGTAGGAGAAGGTATCGTAACCACGATTGGTTCTGCTACTAGCCACAAGGCGGTATTAGAAAATCCAGATATGATTTCTAAGACAGTATTAGCCAAAGGACTGGATGCAGGTACAGCATTTGAGATATTGTCTATTGATATAGCAGACATAGACATAGGTAAAAACATAGGTGCAGAACTGCAAACAGATCAGGCAGAGGCAGACCTCAAGGTAGCCAATGCAAAAGCTGAAGAGCGAAGAGCTATGGCTGTAGCAGAGGAGCAAGAGATGAAAGCTAAAGCTCAAGATGCGAGAGCACTTGTAATATTGGCAGAGGCAGAAATACCGAAAGCAATGGCAGAGGCATTCAGAAGCGGAAACATGGGTATCATGGACTACTACAAAATGAAAAACATTGAAGCGGATACGGGTATGAGAGATAGTATCTCTAAACCAGACACGAAGAAAAAATAATTTCTCTTCAAAAAATCACAAAACAGGGGGATTTGCAAATAGCAAATCCCCCTGTTTTATTAAAGCTGTGCGTGTATGGAGAATATAAAGTTTCTGCCCGGTGCGGTAATTCCAGAGCTGTAGGGTCGGTACCTTTTATCCCGTATGTTTTCTACGGCAACATTAATGTTGATTTTGGCTGTTATAGGATATACATACCGCAAGTTGAATATAGCCCACGCTGGTGAATACGGTAGTCCATTTGCATCTTTTGCATACAGGTGCTCGTCTTCTTGTTCGTTCATCGTAAACTGGCTATTCTTAAATTCTTGATTATACGTGGCATAGGCTACCAGTTGCCCTTTAGTGAAGCTACATATTAGACTAGTACCACCAAAATTAGGCGTGATATGACGAATAGGCTCACCGCTACTTGCATTGCTCTGCAAAATGGTGTACGAGCTCTTAAGACTAACAACAGGACTTATCTCGTACAGCATGGATAACTGTGCTCCATACACTGCCGCATAGTTTTGATTTACTAATTTTTGTACCTTGCTCATTTCTCCATCATACACTATACTGTCCTGTCCATTTAGTTGGCTTGCAGCTATAGTAAGGGCGTTGGTGAGGTATGTGTAAAATAGTGAACCGCTAAATTTGATTTTATTGGCAAAAAGATATTCGCCGTTGATCTCGGCATTATAGGCGTATTCAGGTTTTAATGAAGGATTGGGCACTGTTACAAAGCCAGGATTACTATCAAATACTTTCGTAATGTCATCGATGTTTGGGGACTTGAAAGCAGTAGACAGTATAGTGCCAATATTTCCGTTCCTTATTTTTATAAGATGAGATACAGAACCCGTAATTGCCTGGTTGGTATTGTTGTAATGATCTACCGGAAGTTGATTGTATGCCGTGTTGAACGTGCCTTGGGTACTTACCCTATTGTACCTTACGCCGCCTTCTGTTGTATGTCGTACGTTCCATTTCTTGAGTAGGTTCATATAGGTGCCTACGGACTCCCAACGCGAACCGTCTGGGTATCGAGTACTGGTAGGGGAGGTTGTCCCGTTTGTAATGTCCAATATGCTTGCTTGGCTTCTTAGTCCATTGTGTATATACTCCGCACCATAGCTGAGTTCCATTTTACGAGTCAGTCGCTTTTGTATATCTACATTAGCACTGAGAGCAAGTAACTTCTCCGTTCGCTGACGTAGAAGAGTGGTGCCAAACCGTCTATCGTTTCTACTTTCTTCAAAAGACTGCTGGGCAAGTGTTATTTGAATATTGTCGCTCAGTGGGGTTCTCTTCTTGTTGGTATAGCTCACATTATTCATAAACCACTGTTGTGGTCCATAGTACCAATCTCCATTTTTTAGAGCATTGCCCTCTCTGAGGATAAGACGGTCGTACCTCGGGATGTTGGATGTATTGCTCCAATGTATGCCGTACTTTATTGTCTCATGTTTACTTAGTTTGAAGACAAATTTTTGCATGAGATTTATCTGCCTATACCCACTAAATACTTGTTGGTTCGGGTTTGGATTAGTAATGAGCGTATCCCCGTCTACTTTTCGATAAACAATAAAATCAGGTCGGAGGTATTCATCTGGACCATTTTTACCCATCTTTAGATCCCCGAAATTTGAAAAACTGAGACTCGTAAAGGAAGAAAATCGCTTGGTACCTACACCATAGTCAAAATGCCACGTACCTTCTCTACTGGCAGAACTAAATCTAATATTCACATTGCCGCCATGCGTTGTACTATCGCTAAAAGGTGTTTGTTTTGTATGAAAACTAAGGACGCCTCCTATTGCGTCACTGCCATAGAACTGGCTAGCAGGACCAAAAAGCACTTCGCTTGTTGCAATACTAAACGGATCTATGCTCAATACATTTTGAACATTACCGGTTCTAAAAATTGCTGTGTTCATTCTCACTCCGTCTACTACGAGTAAGATTCGATTGGTTGCAAAGCCACGGATTATAGGGCTTCCTCCACCTTGTTGACTCTTTTGTACATACACCTTCTGATTAATGTTGATCATATCTGCAGCTGTTTGTGGCTGAAATAGCTCTATATCAGCTGGCTGTAGCACATCTACCTCTGCTACTATATCTGACGTTATGCGTTGCCCATATCGTGGGGTTATTATAATTGGAGTGAAACTCGTCGTCTTTCTATTGAGTATAAAAGTTGTTCCGTTTGCGAATGATTTTCGGATAATTTTCTTGGGATGATAGTTTGTATGAATTAGCATCCAACTGTCGCCTTTTATTGACGCAGTGTCTACGTACAAGACACCTGCATCATCCGATATTCCAAGATAGTTGCTATTCTCAAAAAGTTGAACACCAGCAATGGGTTGCAAAATGGAGTTCACAACCTTGATTTGAGCTTTCAAACCAGTATACAGGAGTAGGATTACTACAGCAGAAAATATTCGCATATTGCTATTGGGTGCAAGTGTATGACCAAAGCATCAAAAAATATTCCGAAAAAACAAAACTATTTAAACATTTACGTGAGGTAAAAATCTATTTTTGAAAAATATAGAACAAACATGAAAAATATATTTTTACTTACACTAATCGCGTCATTATTTGTGGCGTGCAGTAGCCCAACCGCTTCTACTGAAGCAAGTGAGGCAAATGAGGCAGCAACAGCTGAAGCGTCTAGCACCGAGTACGCAGTAAATGCTGCAGAAAGTACGGTTACATGGACAGGTAGCAAACCAACAGGGGATATGCACATGGGCACAGTTGCTATTAAGCAAGGAAAACTTGCCATGTCAGAAGGAACTATTTCTGCAGGGAGCTTTGTTTTGGATATGACTCAAATGAGTGTAATTGACGAAGGAATGGATGAGGAGACGAAAGCAAAACTGTTGGGTCATTTGACTACAACTGATTTTTTTGAGGTTGAGAAATTCGCGACAGCAAGTTTTTCAGTGACGGGTTCTACCGCAGATAGCCTAATGGGTAACCTTACTATCAAAGACATTACAAAATCTATTACTGTGCCTTATACTGTAGAAGTAGGGGAAACCAATATCACAGCGAACGCTTCTTTCTCTATAGATAGAACGCAGTGGGGTGTCAAATTTAATAGCGGAAACTTCTTCGAAAATTTAGGAGAATACCTTATTGATGATGCTGTTCAGTTTGATGTAAAACTAGTTGCAGACGTAAGGTAGATAATCTATTTATTCAGCTTTAAAAACCGTTCTCATGTAATAGTGTGAACGGTTTTTTTTGTGGTAATTATTTAAGGCAGAAAAAGCACTAAATTTGAAACTATGAAAAAAGGTATTCTTTTCACGGCTTTGGGATTTTTTCTGCTTTCAGGTGTTTTGGGTTGTAAAACAAAGCATTGTGCGGCTTTACAAGACGACTTGGAAGGGTATAGTAGCAAGACTGCAAAGAAGAAGCGTGGCCGTCAAGAAGGTCTGTTTGGTAAGCAAAAACGTCGTTAGCAATAGCAGGTAGCTATTTATTTTATAGCGATTATAGGCTTTTTAATTTCTCATAGTGTATTTTTGACACTAACTAGCTTATGGTAATGAAAAAGATAAGACAGTATATAGTGTTCTGTTCTTGTTTTTTATTTCTAAGTCTAATGTAATGACAGACGCAGGATTCGCTGAATTTAGGGACTCCACCAATAGTAGTCAGTATATTAATCTTTGAATAGTAGTCAGTATCAGAAGCGTAACATAAATAGATGTAATGCATATGACGAACAAATTATTTTATACCGGCGTTTTATCCCTATTGATGAGTTTCTTCTCCATCTCGGTTTATGCCGGGGCTGGATTTTTTGGTTCGGGTGCTGGTGTTATAGCCTATACCCAAAACGCAGGAACAATGACTGCAACGTCAAGTTTTGGAACCGACATAGGTAGTTCCTCTTCACTCGTCTTGAATGGAGGGTATAATCACGTATGGAGAGATGTTTCGGGAAATATATGCTCTGGGACATTGAATTATCGTATTTATCAATTTGGAGCATCGCCTTCAGGCTCATTTGTAACTGAAAACTTAGGATTCAGTTCAAACCATTCATTCACTACCACAGCTACGCCTTCAAATATTTCTTCTGGTGGGGGCAATGACCAACGATGGGGCCAAGTAACGGGTACAACAAATTTATTGACTGGATTGACCGTAGGTGCAAAGTACACTTTTGAGTTTTACTTTTCTGCTACAGGAAGTACAACAGCCAACAGTGGATGTGGAGATAATTTATATTACAACAACGGAGGAGCGAATTTTACGATGGACTTTACGGTTTCAGCACCTCTTCCTGTTGAGTTGATTGGTTTTTCTGGGAATGACGAAGATGGAGTGTCTCAACTGCGTTGGTCTACAGCCTCTGAGTTGAATGCATCTCATTTTATAGTACATAAGTCCGTTGACGGACTAGAGAAATACGCCGTAGGTGTAGTTGAAGCTAACGGGAATAGTAGCGTTACACAGCATTATTCCTTTGCCGATGCTGCACCTCGTACACAAAGAACCTTCTACTTTATAGAGCAAGTAGACTTTAATGGCAAAAGAGAATGGTTTGGCCCAGTAAGGTTAGATGTTAAAGGTACATCAAATGCGAGTGCATTTTTTACTGCATCTGGGTTGCTGCAGATAAACAGCGATACAGATATCTACAACTCGGCACAATTGCTTAGGCTCGATGGAACAAGAATTGTTGCGATACCCTTAGAATCAGACATCAAACAGGTGCGTGTCCCTATGGTATGCGGTGGCATATATCTTTTAGAATTAAACGGACCGTCTTCTCATAGGGTTATAACACTCTTGAGATAAAGTAGGAATTTTCATTCCTCATTTTTAGGCTGTCGCTTCGCTTTTTTCAACGCTTCGTTTAGTAAGTATTCTATTTGCCCATTCGTGCTTCTAAACTCGTCTGCGGCCCATTTTTCAATGGCAGCCAACAGTTTTTCGTCTACGCGTAATGCAAATGCTTTTTTCTTGCCCATGGGCTATGCAATCCTCTTCATTAGTACGGCGTAACTGATGCTATTGTGCACTATACTTATGGCTTCGTAGCCAGATTTACTATTGATGCGTTCCTCAAATTTATCCAATGTTTCGGTCCAGCCTTTTTCTAAAATTATTGTTTTTTTCATTCGTGACTGATTTTTTCCATGAGAACATGAGTGCCTGAGGGGCCGCAGATGCTAATAGCCCTATATCCCTTTGCTGCTTGTTCATTGACACTCTTTTGAAATTTTTCCAAGGATTGGAAAGCCTTGGCTCTTATGATTACGTATTTTTCCATTTTTCTACTATCTTTTTTAGTTCTTGCTCTTCTTTGAAACTTGCGTTTAACGTCTTCATTGCTTAGTTGTGCAAGGTTCCAGCGTTAACTATTGGGCTAGCAGCCTTGTCAGAACAGAGCACTACAAGCAGATTGCTCACCATTGCGGCACGCTTATCGTCATCCAGTTCTACTATTTTTTTGGCACTCAGTTGTTGTAGTGCATCATCCACCATGCCTACTGCACCTTCTACGATCTTGCGTCTTGCGGCTATTATAGCAGTAGCCTGTTGACGCTGAAGCATAGCACTGGCTATTTCTTCTGAGTAGGCCAAGTAGCTTATTCTTGCCTCAATTACTTCTATTCCGGCTATCTCTAATCTCCGCATTAAGGCTTCTTCTAGTTTCTCATCTATTTCTGCTCCACCGCTTCTTAGGGTTAAATGATTGATTTCGCCTGTCTTTTCATCCTCAAAATCATCATACGGATATTGTCCAGCAAGTTTGCGTATGGCTGCTTCACTTTGTATGTTTACAAAACTTTGGTAGTCGTCTACATCAAAAGCAGCTCTAAAGGTTTCTTTTACCTTCCATACCACTACTGCACCTATTTTTATGGGATTTCCCAAGCTGTCATTTACTTTAATGGGTGGCGTATCCAGGTTACGTGCACGTAGGCTTATTTTTTGTTTCTTGAAAAACGGATTGATAAAGAAAAAGCCATTCTCTCTTACTGTGCCTTTATATGCTCCAAAGAGTGTGAGCACTCTAGAGCCATTTGGACTAACGGCGGTTAAACCTGCGGAGATGAAAAGGGAAAGAAGAACGGATACTACTATAATGGATGCACTATGCATAGATATGCCAAGTGCAATGCCGCTTGGTGCTACAATTAGTAATAGGAGTAAGCCTACATAGCCACTCATCGGTTTGAAAGTTAATTCTGTTGTTGTCATAGTTTTGTTTTTATATAAGATATTAAAATGATATCACAAATATATCATTTATTGATTTGATTTAGGAGTATTTTTAGGATGAAAAAAGGTAATAAGACGATAAAACGCACATAAATGAGCCGATCCCTGGGTGAAGAGAACTATCTGCAGCGGTACGTGTTACCTTAGTATGTTTGGATTATTCAAAAAGAA
>CAWVTO010000052.1:0-10512 GCA_963932895.1 uncultured bacterium | reverse complement strand
TTTCAGGTAACACATAGGTAACAAGTGTACATTGATTCCATCCTTTTTATTGGAACTAATCAACCACATCCTCCTCACAACTCGCCAAAGGAACTCCAGTATCTATAATTCTAATATCTAATTTTGTTGTTCTATTATTTTAAGTTGAGCCTCATAAGATTGATGTAACTCTTCAATGGCTTTAGTTAATACGGAGATTAAAGAGATATGATTTGACAATAGCAACTTATCTCCATTTTGCATAGATGTATCACTCACAGTACTATCATTAAAAGCCAGTAGCTTGTGTTTTATTTCTTTTTTGTAGGACATGAGGAGTGCATTATGGCCTATTTATTCCTTCTATGTCATTCGCAAAAGATCCGGACGTTACTTTGGAGTTAATTTACTCCAAATCTATACGCTGAAATGTCAGACCTAAATCTACAGCCGTGTTAAGTAGCTTTACTTCACGTATGAAAGGTTAGTATGTTTACTGCGAACAGTATGAGCCCGTAGCGATGCAATGGGCTCTAACTCTTTTACTGGCACTTTTAGCGTACCTTTGTCATATTTATGTCAATTTTTGCAACTACTAAATTGCTGCTAACTGGCAGCATCTTGATCATCTTATTCTCATGTAAGAGTCCCAACACGGCTATAGTTTCTGAGATACCGCAAGAAGATACCCTTGCTCTGTATCCATATTGGATAGATATGATGAGTGATTCCAACGTAAATTACTACGAGGTTGTAAATGCCTTTGACACGTACTGGGAGAATAGAATACCGCCTACCGAAAAAGATGGTGAGGCCCAAGACATCTTTGACAAGGACAAAACTCCTGAGCAAGAAGCAAATGAAAATGCTCGAACGACTGAGTTTGTTTTCGAATACAAAAAATTCTTAAACTGGAAACAGACCAATAAAAATCTGGTAAAGCCTGATGGTACAATAATGAGTGACCAAGAGGTGCTGGAACAATGGAAACAACAACAACAAGAACGACAACGATAATAATGAAACAATATACATCACTAGTATTAAGCGTACTATTTGCCGGAGCTGCCGTAGCTCAAAACTTAGCCGATTTTACCCAAGTGGGTCCTGTGAAATTTCCTGCCAACCCAAGTGTACAGACCACTGGTATGGGTAGAGTATCGCATATGGCGTACCACCCTACAGACAGCAATGTACTCTTTGCTGTATCTTCATCTGGTGGAGTTTTCAAAACGGCTAACGAAGGCGTGACATGGAATCCTATCAGTGACGATCTGCCTCCTACATACTGTGCATCCATAGCTATTAATCCACTAAATCCAAACGTAATGTATCTCGGTACTGGAGATGCAAACTATGGCTACCGAGGGGGCTATGGTGTATGGAAAACTACCGATGGCGGGGAAACATGGTTTCAATCTACCACAGGCATAGGCAACAAGCTTGTATCCTATATAAGAATAACGCCTGGAGATACCACTACCTTAGTAGCTGCGTGTGCAGATGGCATATACAAGAGTAAAGATGCAGGTGCCTCATGGATAAAGAAAACTACCACATCTGTAAGTTATAGAGACCTGCACTACCAGCCAGGAGACTCTAATATACTATACTCTGCTTCTAACACTAGGTTTTACCGCTCGTTTGACAATGGAGAATCGTGGTCTGAAACAAACATAAACTCCAGTATAACGTGTGCCGGAATAAAGATAACTACTTGCCCCGCAGATACCTCAAAGCTATACTGTCTAGTGTGGAAAGGCGGCAGTAGCCCGTTTGGTGGAGTGTATAAATCTACTAACAATGGTGGCTCATTTACACTAATGTCCGATAAGCCAAATATACTTGGCTATTCGAGTGTAGGAACTAGCACAGACGGTCAAGGAGCTTATAACCTTGCCATACAAAGTGATCCAGCAGACGCAGATGTAATCTACGTAGGTGCTATTACACTCTGGAAATCTACCAACGGCGGTGACACGTTCAAATTGAATTCTCCTTGGGCTTACGGTGTGCACGCAGACAAGCACGGTTTTCTTTTCTCTCCGTACAATACAAACAAACTATATGTATACCACGATGGTGGAGTAGATAGAACTACCGATGGTGGCCAAAACTGGACTACCATGGAAGATGGATTAAGTGCTTCGGAGTTTTATACGCTGGGAGCAAGTGATTTGTACAACAATAATATTTTAGGTGGTCTGCAAGACAACGGGCTAGACGTAGCAATAGATAAAGATTTCAAGACTATACGTGGTGGTGACTGGGGAGGTGATTTTGCCTTTGATGCTTTTGACAAAGACATAGTCTATGAAAATGGAGGAATAAAACGAAATCTAGTAACGAACGCTGGACGTAATATCAATGGGCATGGCGGAGTATATGCGGTACATCCTAATGACAGCAATGTTATGTTTGAGGCTACATCTGACGATCTCTACCGTACCACAAATCTGAGAGCTGATCCAAGTACCGATGTGAGTTGGACGAATCTATCGACATTCTTTGGTGTTACACGCCAAGCAGGTATGAGCTACGCAAAAGCATCAAGTGGAACATTTTATGTGGCATACAGATCTCAGAAACTTTTTAGAAGTACAGATATCAATGCTGCTATTCCTGCAGGACCATTTGGATCTATGCCCTTTACAGAATTGACCAACTTTCCGTACCAAAGTGGTGAGCAGATAAAACAAGTAGAAACGTCTGATCAAGATTCCAACGCAGTTTATATAGTAACTACACAATCTCGTATTTTGTCATCTCACGACAAAGGTCTTACCTGGTCTGTACTTACCAGAAATTTACCATCTGTCAATATCATAAAATTTGTAACAGATCCCAATGCTACCGACTCTAGTATGTACATCTGCAATGCTTTTGGGGTATACTACCGTAATAAATTTGCTAGCAACTGGATCCCTTTTGCTCAAGGACTACCAACCGTATCTAAGATTACAGATATGGAGATAATGAACGATGGCACCGCTGACGCTAGATTACACATATCTATGTGGGGTCGTGGTATCTGGCAAACCGACTTGTACAAAAACTCTTCAGTAGCTCCTACGGCAGATTTTAAACTAAGTACAGCAAGTAACCAATCGTGTGTGAACAATGTAATAGTAGTAGACAATTCTACGGGTTCGCCACTAGGCAGAACTTGGGCCGTATATCCGACTACGGGTTGGGAATATGTGAATGGTACAGACGCTAACTATGCTCGTCCAGAGATCAAGTTTAACATTCCAGGCGTGTATAGTATATCGCTAAGTGTGCAAAACAGCTTGGGTAGTGATTTGATGTCTCAAAACTACACTTACTCACCTCTCTCTGTGGATGCTACGTGCACTACTACGACTACTAACCTGGGTGGATATACTATAGGTGTACGCAAGTTTGAGCTGAATTCCATAGATAAAGCATCTAGTACAGGAAACATAAGCCACGAAGACTTCTCGTGCGAACAAAGCACACTATTAAAGCCAAATACCCTCTACACTGCTTGGGTGACTGTAAGTCACGTATACGCTGAAAAGATAAAAATGTACATTGACTACAATGACGATGGTGACTTCTTAGATGCGAATGAGCTTGTAGCCACATTAGGTTCAGGACTATCTAGAAGAGCCGTTACATTCACTACCCCAGTCTCGATTCCTGTAGCTAATAAATTTATACGACTACGTGTAGTAACTGACTACTCAAGCGGTATAGCTTCTGCCTGCGATGCTCTAACCTATGGTCAAAGTGAGGACTACGCGGTGTTTATAGATAATATAGTCCCTACGGTGACTATTGATATTCCTACTCCTATGGTAAGTAATGAATTTAAGGCAACTTTTACTACCTCAGAAAGAGTGTCAGATTTTGAGAGTACTGATATATACGTAGCGAATGCCAATGTGTCTCAGTTTACGCAAGTAGATCTCAACACCTACACCGCACTCATTACGCCTACGGCAAATGGACAAACAAGGGTGGGGATTATTGGAGGTAGTATTACTGATGTAGTGGGAAATACAAATGCAGCTTTCACTGTAAATACCAATTACTTCTTAGGGATAGATTCCTTCACATTTACAGGTGTTTCTGAGAAGGATAGCATTTTCCAAACACCGTTAGGAGGTAGTATCACATCGTATGTACCCTTTGGCACCTCACTTGATGCACTTACAGCAACATTTACCTTAAGTGATACCACTACTGCATACATCGGAACGACTTTACAAACATCTGCAACCACTGTGAATGACTTTAACGTTGTAGTAACCTACACTACAAAAGCTAAAAATGAAATGCTCACATCGGAGTATACCGTAGATGTTATTGTAAATGAGAACACTGCGTGTGAACTGCTTTCTTACAATTTTGCAATACCATCTGCCACTGGTGCCATTACGCCCACGGTAAATGGAGGTACAGTAACTTTAGAAGTGCCGTATGGTACTTCGCTAAGTAACCTTGTAGCCAACTTCACTATAAGTGATAGTGCTACTGTATATATTAGCTCTATAGAGCAAATGTCTGGTAGTAGTGCGAATGATTTTAGTGCAACGGTAACTTACATTGTAGTAGCTCAAAATACAGACTTCTCCAATACCTATACTGTAAATGTGCAAACGGCTGCAAATACCGCATGTGAACTATTGACCTATGGAATAGAAACTCCTGCAAGTACCGGAACCATAACGGGTCCTAATGTAGACGTGATTGTACCTTACGGTACTCCAGTAGAAAACCTTATCGCTCTATTCACTGTGAGTGACAATGCATCGGTATCAGTACTTAGCAATGCACAAACTTCTGGAGTTTCGGCAAATGACTTTACCAATGCAGTAACATACGTAGTAACCGCAGAAAACACTGCGTTTAGTAAGACCTATACCGTAAGTGTACATATAAGCGATAACCAAGAGCGAGAGCTGCTCACTTTTGATATTGTGACTCCTGCTTCTGCTGGCATCATTACTACTGTAGACACCGCCAATGGAACCGTAGCAGTAGATGTACCATTTGGTACTTCTGTAGATAATCTGATTGCGATTTTCACTACCAGCGATAGTGCTACTGTAACGGTGGATGGCACGGAGCAAGAAAGTGGTATTACTGCCAATGATTTCACTGCAAATCTGGATTATACAGTAACTGCACAAGACAATAGGTTGAACAAAGTGTATGTGGTAACGGTGAATATCTTACCCAATACAGAAGCAGAGTTAATAGACTTTAGCATACTAAGCCCTGCTACCGCTGGAACTATCACGCGTAGTGATACTGGAGGATTGGTAGAACTAATGGTATCTACAGGTACTAATTTGACTAGTCTAGTAGCTCAATTTAGCGTAAGCGAAAATGCTACAGCAACTGTGGATGGATTAGAGCAAACAAGCACAGTAACAGCTAACAATTACAGCGATACCCTAAAAATGGTAGTAATCTCAGAAGATAACAATGCACGTAAAACGTATAATGTAGTAATCAATAAGAGTGCTAGTTCTATCGCTAAAGTAGCCAACGGAAGGGTAAACATCTACCCTAACCCTGCAAGCAGCGAAATACGCATTAAAGCAGTGGGTAGAGACATAAACAACGAAACGTACACTATATCAGATGCTACAGGACAAATAGTAACAACCAATACCATGAGTAACACCGAGACGGTAATTAGTATAGCAGACCTCGCCAGAGGAATCTACTACATCAATATACAAACCGATGAAGGAAAGTGGATTGGAAGGTTTTTGAAGGAGTAATTCTTTTAATTCCACTTGGGTAAAAGGAAGTGGAATAACAATTTTTGAAGTTGGAATATTAGGTTTAATCATATAGGCACATATGATTAAAATAAAGGAAATGACATAAAGAGGGCAAAGCGAAACGTTGTGTTTAGGGTAATTCATATTAAATTTGAAACTCAAATATACCATAAGAAAATTAATTATCAAACCTTGGTAATCAGTGTATTGTGTGTTTTTATCAGGTGTAATTGTGTGTCATAGTACAATTGACAACACATTTGAAGCGGAGCATTAAAGCCATCGTCCGAATAGCTCACGTATAGAGCCATAGAGAAAGCCTCTTCTGCTAGTATGCTCAGATCACGAGCCTATGACGTTTCTTGGGTGTACAGTTTAGCCTATGTTTGGCTATTCAGATATTCACCTGGGTGCATTGGGAGAGGAGCCTACCATATTGTGGACGTGAATGTACACGAAACAGCCGTCTTAGAAGAGATTCCTTGGTACACCAATGAATCTCTAAGTCCAGAAACGAATAATTAGAGAATAAACACTAAAAAAAGCGGGATAGTCTCATGACTATCCCGCTTTTTTTTGGCAGATTAGGGGTGATGCTCTAGAAGTATGCGATGCTGACATTCATCAGCTCAGCTACTATTAAAAACTCCCAAAGCCCATAGGGCACTGAATGTCATTCCTATTGGATCGTGAACGCCTCGATTCTCGCCTGCCGTCTATATCAAAACTATAGCTCATGTGTATTTCATGAGAACCAAAGGTACCTCCTAGCAACTTTGAGGTAGTAAAATCATAGGTGTATCCGATGCTCGAAAGATTATTATTTACAATTGGACTGGTATAACCAAATCCAAATATAAAGCTGTCAAAACGCTCTGGATTAAACCTATAACTTCTATTTCGTAGGCCAATATTGAAGTATATGGGTTTTAAGATAACGCGTGTAGACACATTGAGTGTTGTCATGCTGGCTTGGCTTTCGAAATTAAAATTAGGGGCAATTCCTCGTTTCTGGGATCTATCTAGAAACCAAATATTGCCGTGTACAACGTATTTTAAAGGTACTGCAGGTATTTCACTTCCGATAAAATTAGCACCAGGAAAAACAGAAACGTGTTTCATGGAAACGCCAAACGTGCCGTATACCTGAGGTTGATTTCTGCCTCGATTTAGTACACCCTTTGCTGCAACACCAATGCTAAGGTCGCCATACTTACGCTGAGAAACGCCTGGGAAAGAGAAACTCGTAGGGTATATTTTACCATAATACTTATCGTACTCATCGTCAAATTCTAGGCTAGACCAATCGACGGTTTTTTGTCCAAAACCAGCACTTATTCCACCGCTTACTTTTAGAAACCGCGAAAGTTTAATCGGGAAAGCGATCGTTGCTTCTGCTTTGTCTGTGCGTAACATAGACTCGCCTTCAATGTTGGACATGACCATAAATCCAAGGCCTACCGCGTTACGCAGTTGGTGCGTAGAAGAAAAATTAAATGCCCGCATTGCCGCAGGTATACCTGGCCACTGTTCCCGGTAATTTAATCTATACTCATGGCCTCTTACTATTCCAGGTGTTGCTGGATTGTAGTAGAGAGGGTTATCTAGAGTAGAAGAAAAAAGAGGATCTTGTGCATTTGATCCTAGTGTAGCTAGGATCAAAATAGATGTAAAAAATTGTAACTTCCTTTTCATTATCTTATTAATGTTAATGTGCCAAATCGTTTAACGTCTCCATTTGGATAAACTTTTCCTTTCCATATACGACCATCTTTAAATGTGGCCGATATCTTCCAGACATATACGTCTTGAGGTAACGGTTTCCCATTCACGTCAGTTCCATCCCAGCCTTCTGCCGGTTCATTTTTGGATAACTTGTCAGAGTCCCATACCAGATTGCCCCAAGTGTCGTAGATATAAATATGATACGTGGCTAGTCCAACTCCTGTTGGTTTGAAAGTACTAATATCGGACGTACCAAAATCGGGAGAGAGTGCATTGGATACAAATAAATTAAAGATCTCTGTTATGTTTATCTGCTTAGAAATAGAGTCGACACATCCAAAGTTATTGCTTGCTATAAGCGTTGTATTGAATATACCATCCCCAGGGAAATCATGTACTGGGTTTTCATCTGTTGTTGTATTTCCATCGCCAAACCTCCAAAGGTAAGAGTCCGCTATGCTGCTGTAATTAGTGAATGTAGTGGTTACACTTATATTAGTAAAATCAAAATCTGCTATTGGGTTAGGATTTACATTGACAGTTGAGGCTAACTTAAAGGTGTCCGTACAGTTCGCATTACCGTATACAACGAGTGTAGGTGCATAGTTTCCAACAGTGCTATAGTTGTAACTTACATCCTCCAGTAAGCTTGAATCGCCAGTGCCAAAGTACCATGTACTATTTATATAGTTTTGGGAATTATTACTGAAATCTACATCCAGAGGTACACAGCCCGATAGGGGAGATATGAGCCCATTTGCTATTGGGGCTTCATAGATTTTCACCTGAGATGTTATGGTATCAATACATCCAAATTGACTTGAAGCAATTAAGGTATCATTATAAACGCCCGCAGCAGTGAAAGTCACACGTGGATTTATTAGTGTACTTCTAGTGCCATTCCCCAAAATCCAAGTGTAGCCTAAACCACCTACCGTAGTATTGGTATAGTCTATAGTAACCGGGTACTCGCATAAGCTATCAGCTGATCGTATAAAACTAGTACTTGGCTTAGGATGTACCACAAGATTCAATGCTGTGCTATCCTTACATCCGTTCGTATACTCAGAGACAAGTTTTGCCCAGTGAGGTCCTGTAGAAGTAAAGGTCTCTGTAACCTCATTGAGTACAGATATGTTTCCATTACTAAAGGTCCACGAGTTAAAGCTACTATCCGCTTTAAAATTCACAATATGTGGATCACAGCCAGCCAAAGGATCTATAGTAATAGTAGCTTTTGGCCTTTCGAGAATATTTACATTCTTGAAGGCTGTCGCAGGACAATTATTTAGCGTAGAATAAGCGGTGTATCGTACATTAAATATCCCACTGCTATCAAACTGATGAGCCGGGTTTGTTAGTCTACTAGAGTCTCCATCCCCAAAGTCCCAGTATATTGCAGAAACATTGTTAGATGTACTAAGGAAGTTTATAGAATCATATTGACAGATCGAATCTTTAACAAACCCGAAACTAACATCTGGTGCTGGATAAATTAATATCTCTCGCTCAAAAGTGTCAAATGAACAGCTATCCGTAACAAATATCTTTACGGTAAACGTACCGCTTCGCGTAAATGTATGTGACGGGTTATTGATATTACTCACATTTCCATCACCAAAGTCCCAAGCATAATCTATAAAACCTCGCGATGAATTTGTGAAGTTTACCGTTAATGGGAAACATCCGCGTAATGTATCGGTGTTAAAGAAGGCCTCAACTGTTTTAAATACCGTAATTGTTTTGTATGCAGTATCCGATCCACATCCATTTTTTGCTATGTATTCAATCGTATAATCCGATGGCAATCGTGTGGTAGTGAAAATATGCGAGAGTGGCTCATCAAACGTATTTTTAGTGGTTTTAAATGGAGCTGATCCATCCCCAAAATTCCAAATAAGTGAGTCTGGATCTCCATAGGTTAAGTTATTAGAGAAGAGCAAGTTTAATGGGCTACAGCCTATATCTCTGTCTGTTTCAAATATAGCCACTGGCGTAGGATGTACTAAAATAGAATCCAAGAAAGTATCAATACTACATTGATTTGAAACGATCAATTGAACAAAGTAAGTAGTATCGTGCCTGCCTTGTTCGTAGATGATAGTATCTGCTATAGGATTCGTGCTGGTTCGGCCTTGGCCATAATCCCATAGGTACGTTTCAAACTCTGCTATAGTTGTATTATTGAAAGTTACTTCCAATGGGGCACAGCCTTCATCCAAACTAGGTATAAATGATGCTTGAGGAGCTTCTATTACTTGTATAATACTACTCAAGGAATCAAAGCATCCTCTAGTACTGGTTGCTTGTAGTCGAATGGTGTATATCCCAATAGTGTCATAGAGACTACTTGGATCTGTTCGTGTATCGGTCAGACCATTTCCAAAGTCCCAATCATACCGAATAGCACCGGTAGTAGAGTTGTTCATTTGGATTGAATCATTTTTACAGACTAACGTATCGTGCGTAAAGTCTAGTAATGGTACAGGATACGATTCAACATTCTTCGTGATAGAATCGGTACATCCATTGCTATTAGAAATAACCAACTGCACAGCATAAGTACCATCTTGACCATACGTGTGCATAGGATTCTGTAGCGTGTCAGTATTGCCATCATTAAAGTCCCAATCCCACGTTACAAGAGGTACTCCTCCTGCAATTGAAGAGTCTGTAAACTGCGTAATCTTGAATTCGCATACTTCTGTGGCACCAAAGTTGGCTACAGGTTTAGCGAATGCTTCGAATTGTTTTACAATGGTGTCTGAACAGCCAGATGCACTAGCAGTCACTATTAGAGTGATGCTGTAGGTAGAGTCTTGTGTGTTTGATGTATTGGTAAAGGTATGTGATGGGTTGGTTGCGTTACTGGAGTCTCCATCTCCAAAATTCCACCTGAGCGTTAATCCAACAGTTGGAGTAGAGGCGTCTGTTAAGGTGATAAGGGTATTGCCACATCCAGTAGTATCAGACAATAAGAAATCGGCAGCAGGATCCTGAATCGTTGTGAAACGTTGCACGAGTGTATCTTCTTTACAGCCAAAGT
>CAWVTO010000051.1:0-10543 GCA_963932895.1 uncultured bacterium | reverse complement strand
GAATTATCTCTGTACAAGCCACCATAGTTAATCACAGTACCATTGGCATCTGAGGCAAATGTATCCAGTTGAGTTTTAGTTTGTGTAGCATTTGCGGAGAGTACGATTTTGGCAAATGTTTTATCTCCAAGTTTTTGAAAACGAGATACGCCAATGACACCAGTGTTTGTTGTGTACGATAGGTCCTCATTATCATTTCTAAATAGATTTTCTCCAGCATTATTACTTTGAAATAACGCTACACTACTCAGTCCTCCTACACCAAACACCTTCGTGCTTCCTTTTTTGTCTGGTAAACTAAGATTGAAACTTAAATCTTGATATTTGGGTACCGCAGTGCCTGTGCCAAATTGCAATCCCAGCATAGAGAAAAACCCTAAGGCAGAGTATCGGTAATCTATCAAAAAGGATGCATCGCTCTTTTCTGAAACAGGACCTTCGGCAAGCAGTTCTAAACCGGAAAAACCTAACTGGCCTAGAAATTCATATTTCTCATCGTTGCCTTTTCTCATGCCTAAGTCAAACACTGCTGCAGTAGCATTTCCATACTCTGCAGGGAATGCTCCACTTAGAAAGTCGGAATTTTCTAAAACGTTGTTATTCAACATACTTACGGGGCCGCCAGTAGTACCTGCAGTACTAAAATGATTTGGGTTTGGGATATCTACACCTTCTAGCCTATAGAGTACTCCCATAGGTGAATTGCCACGCACCACGATGTCGTTTCTGCTATCATCTGCACCTTGTACACCAGCAAAGTTTTGAGCCATACGAGCTACATCTCCACGACTACCGGCATATCGCTGACTTTCTTCTATACTAAAAGTACGCCCACTGACAGTCACCATTTGGTTTATCGTTTTACTTTTATCCTTACGAGCTCGCACTATTATGGTTGCAGAAGAAGTGACCTTTTCTATCATCTCTATGTTTAGAATGGTTTCTTTAGTACTTGTCACATCCAGTTGGCTTACTCCAGTACTTTCATATCCTAGGTACGAAAAATTAATGGTGTATCGACCTATTGGCATCTCTGCAAACTTGAATTTACCTTCTACATCTGTGATAGCTCCAGTTTTGGTACTATCCTGATATGCTTCTACAAGAACACCTATTAAAGGTGCTTGTGTGTCTTCGTCTACTACAGTGCCTCGTATGGTCTGCGATAGATTTTGTGAGATGCCTGTATAGGCTATGCACAATAATATTGCGGTGAGTAAGGATTTCATATAGCAAATATGAGTAGATGGATAATCAGTGCGTTTTTAACCTATGGTATGTATTATTCGGGAAGTAGAGCCCATCATGGATTCACAGTATGCTTTCGCTTTAGACTTCTTTGTTGTTAAAATTTCTTCACTTCGCAGTAATTCTAGTACACGATTAGTCCATTCTTCAGCAGATGCTATCGGGTAAGCAAAGCCTGCTTCTACAAAGTCTTGTGCTTCCGGAAATTTTTGGGTTTGTGGTCCAAAGGATAAGTGGCATCCCCATACTGCAGGTTCTAATATGTTGTGCAAAGCACCACTAAAACCGCCACCTATGAGAGCCATATCTGCATAGCGATATACACCTGATAGCATGCCAATAGTGTTGATTATCAACACATCATCTGCAGAAGAGAAGTTCCCTACGGTATATTTTTTAGGGGAGTAAGGTTTTAGCTGTGCAACTATTTTATCGCTACGTTTTATATCATGCGGTGCTATGAGTATGGCTAGGTTCTCTGGTTTATGTTGCAAAAGTTGGTGTATGAGTTCTTCTTCTTCTTCCCAAGACGAGCCAACTATAAGCAGTTTCCTAGAGCCAATAAAATCTGCGATATCTGGATACTCTGGTGCTGAATTCACTATCTCAGCAACACGATCATATCGCGTATCTCCGCTAAACTCCGCTGCAATAGTGTGCGTGTTTAGTATCTCAGCACTTGCCTCATCAGACGTGTAGATTTTTTTGAAGTTCCTTATTAGTTTCAGATAAGGCTTCCCAATTACGGTTAGTACAAAATGATCCTCTTGAAATCTGCCGTTAATAAGGTAGAAATCAGTGCCACGTTTCTGGCCTTCATATATAAAATTGAACCAAAAGTCATACCGAATAAATATGGCTTTTTTGGGAGCATAATCGATGTAAAACTGCTTCACGAGGGCTAGGTTATCGAGTGGCAAGTACATGATACTGCTAGAGAGTGGTCCTTTTATGGCCTGCGTGTACCCACTCGGGCTGAATAAGGTAATGAGGATATCATCCAGCGAATTGCTTTTTAGCAGCTTATTAATAATGGGAATAGCCATCTCATATTCACCAAGAGATGCACAGTGTATCCAGTATTTTTTTGGGGCTACGGTTACTATTTGGCTGTTTTTTCTTTCTTGAATAAAGGTTTTAGCCTTTTTCACAAAGAGACCTACTACAGGCAGCAGTAGTGTTGCTATGTATGTTGTTGCTATATAGAGTATCCGAAACAAAGCTCTAATCTATAAAAAACTCTTCGTCATCAGACTTTTTGGTAAATACGGGTACTACCAATCCCATTTTGAAAGCTATTGTTGAGTCAAACCGCTTTTCTAGTCCTGATTTATTTGCATTGTAGTCCCATGTTCTGCGACCTTGCGTAAATCCTTGATTGAACTCTACGCCAATTCTAAAATGGTACTTGTTCTTTTCTGTAAGGTATTGGTATCCAACATATTGTTTCGTAGCAAGTCCGTAGGCTAATTGGTCGTACCCATTTTCGTACCCATCGTTTACCTGTGGTATGGTTACTTGCGAAGAGACGATGTCTATGCGATGTTGCATCATACCCGCACCCAAAGAAAGCAGTAAGCCAGAGTTGGGTTCCTGTTTTGGCAGGTTAATCAAGTAGCCAATATTTGCTGTAGCATAGTTTCCTTTCATATTGAGTTGTATTACTGCAAAATCTCCGTTTTCGTCTATTATAGTGCCACTTGGGCCACCTATATTACTAAAGATACCTAAGTCTTTTACGTTGTCGCCAAAGAACCAATCATAGTCTAATCCTATGATGATATTATTTTTGAATTTATAATCCGCTCCCAAACCAATGGAGGCAAAATTCTGGAAACGATCTTTTAGGTCGCCACCTGCCACGTTGTATGCCACATGTGGTACAAATAGAAATCCTTGGTTGGTTTTCATATCTGACTGTGCAAGAGCCTGTATCTGAGAGGAGAATATTAGTACTAAGAGATAAATCCACTTTTTCATCGCGTGCAAAATAACACCATAAATGTAGAAAGACTGTACAAATTTAGCAGTGTCTATATGGCTTTACCAAAAAAGTCAATGCCTTAAACAAATCATTGAATATCTTTGTCCGTTTTAAGATAGAAGCAATGAAAATAGCAGTAGTAGGCACAGGATATGTAGGATTGGTAACAGGCACTTGCTTGGCTGAGGTAGGTACAGATGTAACGTGTATTGATATTGACGTGAAGAAGATAGAAGGCTTGAAAGAGGGTGTAATGCCTATATACGAGCCTGGATTGGATGCTATGGTCACGAGAAATCATAAGAAAAGTAAACTCCATTTTAGTACGGATCTTGCTAAAGGCATTAAGGGAGCAGATGTTGCCTTTATTGCTGTAGGAACACCTCCTGGAGAAGATGGTAGTGCAGATTTGCAGTATGTATTGAAAGTAGCTTCACAAATAGGTGAACACATGAACAGTTATGGTGTAGTGGTAACGAAGAGTACCGTGCCAGTGGGAACAGCTGAGAAAGTACGCAGTGCAGTGCAAACAGAGCTAGATAAGAGGGGAGTAGACATAGCCTTTGATATAGCGAGCAATCCTGAGTTTTTGAAAGAAGGAGCAGCTATAGATGATTTTATGAAACCGGATAGAATTGTTGTAGGAGTAGATACAGAGAAAGCTCAAGAGACGATGGGTAAGTTATATAAACCATTCATCATGAATGGACATCCACTTATATTTATGGATATCCCAAGTGCGGAGATGACCAAGTACGCAGCAAATGCTATGTTGGCCACACGTATCAGCTTTATGAATGATATTGCTAACCTGTGCGAGATAATGGGTGCAGACGTAAATGCAGTAAGACGCGGCATTGGAAGTGACCCACGTATTGGTTCACGTTTTATATACGCTGGTATAGGTTACGGAGGCAGTTGTTTCCCAAAAGATGTAAAAGCATTGATAAAAACAGCTAGAGAAAACAAGTACACCATGCGTATCCTCGAAGCAGTGGAAGAAGTGAACGATGCACAAAAATCAGTTTTATTCAATAAGATAACCAATCACCTAGGCACTGACCTTAGTGGTAAGACCTTTGCCATGTGGGGATTGTCTTTTAAACCAAATACGGATGATATGAGAGAGGCCCCATCGCTCGTACTGATAGATAAAATAGTGGCAGCAGGAGGTAAAGTTATAGCGTATGACCCGGTGAGTATGCCAGAGACGAAGCATATGATTGGGGATAAAATTGATTATGTAGAAGATCCATATGAAGCTTTGAACAATGCAGATGCTCTGCTATTGGTAACAGAATGGTCAGAATTTAAATTACCAGATTGGGATGTGGTGTCTCAGAAGATGAATAGAAAGCTTGTCTTTGATGGTAGAAATATATACGATAGAGCAGAGATGGGAGAACTAGGATACAGCTACTTCTGTATAGGTTCAAAATAGTATAAAATAGAGAGGAAATGAAAAGAATATTAATTACAGGAGGAGCCGGATTTTTGGGTTCGCACTTGTGCGACCGATTTATAAAAGAAGGTTATGAGGTGATTGCCATGGATAACCTTATCACTGGCGATATGAAAAATATAGAGCATCTAATGCCTCTTGAGCATTTTCATTTTTATCATCATGATGTTTCTAAGTATATCCATGTTCCTGGAGAGTTAGATTACATCCTTCATTTCGCCTCGCCTGCAAGTCCTATAGACTATCTAAAGATACCTATACCAACGCTAAAAGTAGGTAGCCTTGGCACACACAATTGTCTTGGACTGGCACTAGCCAAGGGAGCACGTATGTTAATCGCTTCTACGTCAGAAGTATATGGAGATCCAGTAGTGCATCCGCAAAATGAGGATTATTGGGGGAATGTGAATCCTGTAGGGCCGCGTGGAGTATATGATGAGGCTAAAAGATTTCAAGAAGCTATGACCATGGCCTACCACACTTTTCACGGTGTTGAGACAAGAATAGTACGTATTTTTAATACCTACGGACCAAGAATGCGACTTAATGATGGTAGAGCACTGCCAGCATTTATAGGTCAAGCACTTCGTGGAGAGGATATCACGATATTTGGAGATGGCAGTCAAACAAGAAGTTTTTGTTATGTAGCAGACCTAGTAGAGGGCATCTATCGCTTATTGCAGAGTAACTATGCTCATCCAGTGAATATAGGAAACCCAGATGAGATTAGTATTTTAGACTTTGCAAAAGAGATAATTGCACTCACAGGAACAGACCAGAAAATAGTATTTCAGGACTTACCAAAGGACGATCCCAAACAACGTAAGCCAGATATATCTAGAGCAATAGAAATATTGAATTGGGAACCTACTATTAATAGAGAAGAAGGTCTAAAAATAACGTATGATTATTTTAAAAATTTACCGGAGGAGCATCTGTATAAATATGCACACCCCAAAGAATTTAATTAACCATCATGAGCTACTTCGCACACGAAACTGCCGTAATAGATAACGGCTGCACCATAGGAGACGGAACCAAGATATGGCACTTTAGTCATGTGATGCCCAATAGTGTCCTTGGAAAAAATTGTAACGTAGGCCAAAATGTTGTGATTAGTCCAGACGTAGTTTTAGGCCATAATGTAAAGGTGCAAAACAATGTAAGTATCTATACCGGTGTAACGTGTGAAGATGACGTTTTTTTGGGACCAAGTGTGGTTTTTACCAATGTGATGAATCCACGTAGTGCTGTCATTAGAAAAGAGGAATACTTAGAAACAATCGTAAGGAAGGGAGCCAGCATAGGAGCAAACGCTACGATTGTCTGCGGCAACGATTTGGGAGAGTATTGCTTTATTGGTGCAGGTACTGTTATCACTAAAGAAGTGCTACCCTACGCCCTTATGGTTGGAAACCCAGGAAAACACATAGGCTGGATGAGTAAACGTGGTCACAGGCTTGAGTTTGATGCCAGTGGTGTTGCGGAATGTCCCGAAAGTAAGGAGGCTTATGAGCTAAGAAAAGGGAGGGTATTTTGCCTTGCTGAAAAAAAGTAAAAAAAGAATTTGCTGTAACCGAACTGCGTTTATATTTGCACTCCTTAAAAAGGGGGTCGGGTTATGTTTCGACACTTAATAATATTGGTCCGGTAGTTCAGTTGGTTAGAATACCTGCCTGTCACGCAGGGGGTCGCGGGTTCGAGTCCCGTCCGGACCGCCAATTTACAATGAAGTCTCGCTTAACGGCGGGACTTTTTCGTTTATACGATTTTACTGTTAAAACTATTTTATCCTATTCCATTTAGATTTATACTTTTGCCTTTCATAATAAAAGCAAGCTGATGGCTACATTATTAGATTTCGAAAAACCGCTCGAGGAGCTTATAGAGCAATTAGAAAAGGCTCAAGAGACGCACGATAAAGGAAAAGTAGATATGAGTGACACGGTTGCTCAACTTACTAAAAAAATAAATAACGAGAAGAAAGAGTTGTACAAGGACCTTTCTGGATGGCAAAGAGTGCAAATATCTCGGCACCCAGAGAGACCGTATACCTTAGATTATATAAAAGCGATTTCCAAAAATTTTGTTGAGCTACACGGCGATAGAAATTTTGGAGACGATAAAGCTATGGTGGGCGGCCTTGCTACTATCGATAACATCAATGTGATGATTATCGGTCAGCAGAAGGGACGTACTACGAAAGAGCGACAGTACCGAAACTTTGGTATGCCAAACCCAGAAGGATACCGTAAGGCACTTCGTCTTATGCAGATGGCAGAGAAATTTGACTTACCCGTAGTATGCTTGATAGACACGCCTGGGGCATTTCCGGGGCTAGAAGCAGAAGAACGTGGACAAGGAGAGGCTATAGCCAAAAACCTAATGGTCATGGCTACACTAAAAGTGCCTATCATTTGTGTTGTAATAGGAGAAGGAGCTAGTGGCGGAGCATTGGGTATAGGGGTAGGCGATAGAGTGCTTATGCTAGAAAATACGTGGTACTCTGTAATATCACCAGAAAGTTGCTCATCTATACTTTGGCGTAGTTGGGATTACAAGGAAAAAGCAGCAGATGTACTCAGTTTGACATCCGATAAAATGCTGGCCAACAAACTTATAGATGGTATTATACCTGAACCGTTTGGTGGTGCTCACAATGACCCAGAGGCAATGTTTAAAACATTGAAAACTGAGCTAAAGAAAAATATCAAAGAACTATCTGAGTTAAGTTGTAAAAAGTTGGTAAACTCGCGGATACGCAAGTTTAGTAACATGGGTTCTTATAGTGATACCAAGTAATCCGTAGCCTCTGGACCAAGATTAAAAATAAGGTCAAGTACACTTAGATTTTCTTCAAAGTCTAACGTGCTATCAAATACCTGGGGATAGGGAGTATTATTCAACATTGGGGTTTTGACAAAAAAGGCCTCTGATATATGGTCTATTGTCGGCTCATTATCCAATTTTAAACAGTTGTAGAGTACATCTAGTAATGCACGGTTGAATTGCATCAAGGTTTTGTACTCAGTCATATATACCGCCTCTATCTTGTAGCCGTAGTACAAAAAGAATGGAGACTTTCGATATGAGTTTGTAATGCTACGCCAATGCTCTATTTGCCATGCAGAGTTGTAGTCTATCATGACGTTTTCATACGGTCCTTTTCGTGTCCTTTTTTGGGTAGGTATACTTAGCTTTAGTCTCCCTTGGGATGTTACAATATCGTATTGTGAGAGCTCACTTTGTTTTTGGAAGCTATGGTTTAGATGTATGATTGGATTCTCCAAATTGACCAACCTTGACCAATACGCTATACTTCCTATACTTACTAATATCATGGGATAAACAGCTTTGTGTTATTATCCAATCCCGTAAGTATCTCGGCCATGGTCTTATCTAAAACGGGGTGACGATAGGCAGGAATCAAGTCACACAATGGAGCAAGTACAAATGCCCGATTTTGTAAATGGGGATGTGGGATAATCAAATCCTCTTGTAGTAAAATTTCATTTTCATAAAAAAGTATGTCGATGTCAATGCTACGAGGGCCCCACTTATGTGTTTTGGTACGTCCTAGTATTATTTCTATCTCTTGCAAAAGAGCTATACACTGTTCTGGAGATAAAGTAGTTTCTACTAGTACAACCGTATTAATGAACCTACTTTGGTTGGTATCTCCCCAGGGAGGAGTCTCGTAAAATTGGGCCACCAAGCTTACTGTGTCAAAAGCCTCATTGATAGCTATGATTGCCTGCTGTAAGTAGGCGTATCTGTTTCCTAAATTGGAGCCTAGGCTCAATACCAGCTTTTTTTTCATTACCTTCGTTTTGTCTGATGGAAGATTTATTAAAATTTATACCAATCGCATTGTTCTTAGCTTACAAGCTATTTGGCAGCAGCAAAAAAAAGGAACAAAAACCGAATAGTAGGCCAAAAACTACTAAAAGAAATGCCCCTAGCCAAAGTTCACCTTCTCTAGAGGATATACTACGCGAGTTGAGCGGTGAAAAACCTCCCGTGAAAAAGGTGATACCTGTTCCAGAACCTGTACGCGAGACCCTAGCTCAAGAGCGAAAGCGTGAGCAAATAGAAATAGGAGACCACCAGTACGATATTAGACCGGAATACGAGCATCATGCAGATGTAGGTTCTGATATGAGTAAAGTGCGTTCAAAAATCAGAAAATCACAAGGTATATTTGAAGAGGAACAAAATGTGTCCTCTGAAGATTTCAATCTTAGACAGGCGATAATTGCACAGGTTATACTTACCAGACCAGAGTACTAGTCTTTTACTTTAAACAACCAATATTTTTGACCGACGTAGGTTATTGCTACACTCGCTACTGTAGCTATTAAGAAAGCGGTCAATTTATCGACACCTATTACAATGGATTGTACTATTTCGTTCGTGTCAGAATTTAGAAGGAAGCTAAATGTATAATTGGGAAGGGTACTTAACATAAGATTGTTCATTCCTACATTCACAAGCAGAGCTACTGCGTACAATAGACTAAAAAGCAGCAATCTTTTGTTGTTTTTTTCGGGTTGCTTCCACGTCCAAAACTTATTCATATTATACGTCACCACCATTCCAGAGCAGAAACTAATTGCCTTACTAAGACTTGGGTCTAAAAACTGAGAAAGAGCAAAATAAACAGTAAAATCTACACCTACGGCGAGTATTCCTGAGATTACAAATTTGGTGAGTTGTTTACTTGCTTGATAAATAGCCATGCGATATAATTACGCTAGCAAAAGTAGCTGATTATCTTTTATTTCTGCATGCATCCCAAAACGCATGGCTACGTTTACTTTCTGGTGACCCGCTTGAAAACCAAAATAGATAGGGTATTCAAATTCCTGGGCATGTTCAAGTATTATTTCTTCGGCAGTTTTACCAAAGGGTATTGCGTTGTCATTCATATCACTCATGCCGCCTACAACCAAAGCGGCAAGTTGGTTTAATTTTCCTGTTCGTTTTAGATTCATCATCATCCTATCTATATGATAGAGGTACTCATCCAGGTCTTCTATGAATAAAATTTTTCCCTGAGTATCTATGTCAGAATCAGAACCGCACAGGCTATACAGCATACTCAGGTTTCCACCTACAAGAATTCCTTCTGCATCTCCAGCTATACTTAGTGCGTGTGGTGCTATGTCGTAGCACAAATTTGTACCCATAAGAGCGTCTATTAGGGTTTTGTTGGTCTCTTTTTCTTCGGGGCTAGGGTCGTCTGATATATTCACGGGCATAGTGCCGTGAACTGTAGGGGTATTGTGATTTTGTAAAATGTGCGAGTGAAATACAGTGACGTCGCTGTACCCTACAAACCACTTTTTTTGCTCGGCAAGTGGAGTGAGATTTAGCTTATCTATGATACGTACGCATCCATATCCGCCTCTTGTGCTTAGAATGGCTCGTATTTTCGGGTCGTCTATAAATGCTTGAATGTCCTCTGCTTTCTCTGTATCTGTGCCTGCCATCTGGTTGTGCACATTGTAGGTATGCTTTCCTACCACTACGTTTAACCCATGTTTTTCAAAAAAACGAATAGCGGGTTTTACTTTTTCTGGCTCTATAGCTCGAGCCGGAGATACGATGGCTATGGTGTCGCCTTTTTTGAGGTACATAGTGCGAATGTATGGATGATGAAGTGAACGTAATAGAAAAGGCATAAAAAAGCCCTCCGTGGTTACGGAAGGCTTTTAGGTATTACTTTTTTAGTAATACGAGGATTACTTAAGTTGTTTTTTAAGTTTTGCGTTGTTCACAGCATCAGAAAAAGTTTTTCCAGCTTTGAATTTTACTGCAACTCTATCTTCTATCTGGATAGTTTTACC
>CAWVTO010000050.1:0-10693 GCA_963932895.1 uncultured bacterium | reverse complement strand
ATTAGTCAAAGGTTAGATAAGAGTCTAACAGACTCTACCAGAGCGGAATAGTTGAATTTAGTTTCACTATTCCGCTTTTTTGTTGGGTTACATCCTCTCAATTCTTCCCTATTACTATCACAACATGATTGTGCGTTTGTGTAGAAACAATATTTCTTTTTCTCTGTCAACTGAACTATAATTGTCATATGAAAAGAATTTTTTATCTTTCTTTTATTGTGCTGGTCTCGTGTTCAAAAGAACCAGAAATCATAACTCCTCCTATAGTCTCAACCTTTTTTGTTTCTATAACTGCAGGAGAAGGGGGTACAGTAAACATAGCTGATGGCGAATATAATGAAGGAACTATTCTTGAAATAGTTGCTACTTCTAATGCTGGATATACCTTTACAAATTGGTCTGACAATTCAGTAGATAGTTCTAGAACACTCACCATTCTTGCCGATATAAATCTGCAAGCAAACTTTTTAAAAGAAGAACCTAAACAACTTTTTCGATCGTTTACTACCGAGTTGGACTTTGCTCTAGGTACATTGTCAGATGAAGATAAGTATACAGGCCTAAATGGAGCTCTTAATGGCACCATTTCCTTCATTAAAGGAGATTTTCAACATCTGGTTGTAGGCGGAACACTTATGTTCCGATATCCAAGTGTGCCGTATGCCCATTTTAGAAAAAGTATCGGAGGCACTACTTGGGAATTCCTATCAAGCTACGACATAGGTTCTGGAGTTCCGAGGTCTATGAAACTGTTGAATTCCAATATGGATATTGTCATTTCAGATTTTGGACAAGAACTTTCTAATGCAGATTGGCCAGGAAATTATGTTTGGAAATGTGAAGTCTCCGACAATGATTTAAGTTTTTCTAAAATTTCACCAGATAATGCAATGTACCACTCCATGAGTGTGGGAGACATCAATGGTGATGGTGTCAATGATATCGCAGCAGCATCTTGGAATGCTCAACTCGAAAATTATAATTTTTCGTACAGTGCATGGAATAATGTAGCGGGGTCTTTTGAGAGAATAACAAACTTTATAGAACCTTCTACAGGTGCTCTTCAAACAGGAACGGTAGAAATCGGAGATATAAATAACGATGGAGACAATGAGATTGTAGTTTCACGGTATAAGGGGTATGAGGACCCAGGGATAACCAATTTTAGTGTTGCAGCTTATGATTACAACCCCAGTTCAAATAATTATGAAATCATATACAATCCAGGTCCTATTCATGGGTTTTCGGATAATAATGTCGGTTGTTCTGAAATGAAAGTCCGAGATATAGACGGAGATGGATACAATGATTTACTGTTTTTTCTGGAAGGCCCTGCCGGATCATCTATTGATATTTGGAAAAGCAATGGCAATGGGGAGTTTAGTTTTAGCACCAACATAGATCTTACACGTAATATTACTACTTCTGGTTTCTTATTAGAAGATATAGACTACGATGGAGACTTGGATATTGTTTTTAATTACCATAGCTTCTATACAGGAGAATCTGATGTGTTTGTAGATGTAGATCAGAATAACGGTAATGGGACTATCAACCTAGATAAACTACTCTGGTTTAATGATGGAAACGGAACATTTTCACCAAAGGAATTGGGAATTCAGTTTTATGAAAATGAAGGTACAGGACTGGGATTTTGTAGACCTTTTATCATAGACGACAAAATTCATTACATTTTTATGAAAGGCAGAGGTGGATTTCAGGATAAGACGTACATCAAAGAAGTGATTATTGACAGGAGATTATTGTGATAACCGAGGTCATTTCACTTTAATCGCCATAGGGTTCAACCTCTTCTGTACTTTCTGCTTGGCTATTGGCTTGAGTATTCGCATCACGTAGACGGTCTTGGTTGGTAATACCTTTAAAGATTTAAGACAATGCATAAACGAAATTAAACTAATTTTACACCAACCAAAGGATAACAATTTGAATGAAACTTTCAGTTCTTAAAGAAACAGACTCAGGAGAAACAAGAGTGGCAATTGTACCGAAATCTGTCTCAAAACTCTTAAAATTAGGCTTTGAAGTGATTATCGAGCACAACGCTGGTATATTGGCTTCATTCACAGATACAGATTACGAAAATGCAGGTGCTCGTATTGTTCAAACGAGTACAGATGCAATATCCGTTTCGGATGTAATAGTCAAGATAAACCCGCCTTCAACTGGTGATATGAATGACCTAAAAAATGGCCAAATTTGGGTGTCTCAGCTATTTCATCGCTTAAACGAGCCTATCATAAAGCAATTATCCGATAAAGGTGTTAAAGGATTGAGTTTAGATGCCATGCCGAGAATCAGTAGAGCACAAAGTATGGATGTACTTAGTTCCCAGAGCAATCTTTCTGGATATAAATCGGTCATTTGTGGAGCAGATAATTTGGGTAAAATATTTCCTATGCTTACCACGGCCGCAGGGACAATAACTCCAGCCAGAGTACTCATTTTTGGTGTAGGTGTAGCAGGATTGCAAGCTATCGCTACAGCCAAGAGATTAGGTGCTATAGTGGAGGCTACAGATGTAAGAATAGAATGCAAGGAGCAAACGGAATCCTTAGGAGCAAAATTTATTTCTGTAGAAGATAGTGGTGTTACAGTAGAAGGTGGATATGCTAAGGACGTATCAGAAGAATACCTAGCAAAGCAAAAAGAAGCCGTTAATAAATCTTTAGCACAAGCAGATTTGGTGATAACAACGGCTTTAGTACAAGGGGCTAAATCGCCGATACTTATAAGTGATGATCAAATTGATAGGATGAAAAATGGTTCAGTTATCGTAGATATGGCCGTTGCAAAAGGAGGAAATACGGCATTGAGTAAGATGGATGAAACAGTCGTTTATAATGGAGTGAAAATAGTAGGAGTCAGTAATTTCCCTGCCCAGATTCCTACAAACGCTAGTGAACTATTGAGCAGAAATATTGACACCTTCTTAACCCACCTAATTGTGGATGGAGCTTTTAAATGGGATATGGCTGACGAAATAACAAAAGAAACGTTAGTTACTAACTAAAAATATTATGAATGAATTAATACAATTTTTTACTGCAAACAAGGAGATGATTTTTAGTGTCACCTTAATGATTTTTGTTGGCATAGAAGTTATAGGTAAGGTTCCGGCAGTACTACATACGCCGCTTATGTCTGGGGCTAATGCTATTCACGGCGTTGTAATAGTAGGAGCAATAATCGTCATGCTTAATTCTGAGGCTGACAGTTATTTAGCCTTAGTTTTAGGAACTATTGCTGTATTTCTAGGAACACTAAATGTAGTAGGTGGATTCGTAGTTACAGATCGAATGTTAGAAATGTTTAAAAAGAAAAAAAATTAATATGATTCATATTATATACCTCATAGCATCGGTTACGTTTATTCTTGGCCTTAAAATGCTCAGTAACCCTAAGACCGCTCGCAATGGTAACCTACTTGCAGCAGCAGGCATGGTAGCAGCTATCATTGCCACTATTGCTTTTCATGATGGAGAAGTAAATGCGATCATCTATCTGTTAATTTTTGGGGCTATTGGCGTGGGCACTATTGTTGGCTGGTTTACGGCCAAAAAAATTCAAATGACCAAAATGCCTGAATTGGTATCATTATTCAATGGTATGGGAGGTGCTTGTGCAGCGTTGATCGGGTTAGTAGAATTTCATCACAACCTAGGGGACACTACCAGTATTTCCGTCATTTTAGCAGGGATGGTGATTGGTTCAGTGTCATTTAGCGGTAGTATGATTGCTTGGGCTAAGCTGAATGGAACGATTCGCAGGGCCATTAGGATTCCCAAGTACAATATCTTTAACACGTTGATACTTATAGGATTATTTGTGTATGGTGGATGGATAGCATGGTCTGGTACTGGATCTGAAGTGCATCTGTATATGCTATTTGCCGCAGCGTTGTCCTATGGTATTTTATTTGTTTTGCCTATAGGAGGTGCAGATATGCCTGTAGTGATTTCATTGCTCAATTCATTTACGGGTTTGGCTGCAGCATTCGGTGGATTTTTATATGGTAATCAAGTCATGCTTACTGGAGGTATCTTGGTGGGTTCTGCCGGTACATTGTTGACTTTAGTGATGTGTAAAGCAATGAATAGACCCTTGTTTAATGTAGTATTTGGTGCTTTTGGTGGTGGTACTGCTTCCTCTGAAACCACGGATAGTCAAGGAAGTGTGCGTGAGGTAGGTCCTAGTGATTTGGCCGTACAGCTTAATTACAGCAACAAAGTATTAATAGTGCCTGGTTATGGACTTGCTGTAGCTCAAGCACAGCATGTTATCAAAGAGTTAGAACAGTTATTAGAAGCAAAAGGAGTAGAAGTAGCGTATGCAATACATCCTGTAGCTGGTCGAATGCCTGGACACATGAACGTGCTTCTTGCCGAGAGTAATGTCCAATATGATAAATTAAAAGAAATGGAAGATGTAAATCCGGAGTTTGCACAAACGGATGTAGTACTCGTAGTAGGAGCAAATGATGTAGTAAATCCTGCTGCCAAAACAGACCCTGATAGTCCAATCTATGGGATGCCCATATTGGAAGTAGAGAGTGCCAAGTCTGTAGTAGTCAACAAAAGGAGTATGAAGCCAGGGTATGCAGGCATAGAAAATCAGCTATTCTTTAGGGATAAGACCCAAATGCTCTTTGGTGATGCAAAAAAAGTCCTTTCTGAACTCGTTAGTGAGTTAAAAGCGTTGGATTAAATCACTCATGCCTGAAGGCTAGATAAGTGGTGCTATCAAATAGATGAAACGAAGCTTCATTCCATCTATTTTTTTTTGCATATTTGCATGAATATTTCAATTTCATGACAAATAGTAAAGATTTTATGCATACAAAAAAATTATTTAAAAAACTGCTGATGGCCACTTCTTTTTGGCTCCTTATGGCTCTACTTGTACCAGTAGGTGCCCATTCGCAGTCTGTAATGACATTTGCAGGTAGTGGAGCTTCGGCAAGCACAAACGGTACAGGAACAGCGGCATCATTCAAAAATCCTCAAGGCACAGTTGTCGATGCCAGTGGTAATATTTATGTGGCAGAATATTTAGGTCATAAGATCAGAAAGATTACCCCGACTGGTATAGTAACTACATTTGCGGGTAGTGGAGCTCAAGGTACCACCAATGGCACAGGAACAGCTGCATCGTTTACCAGGCCGAATGGTCTAGCCATCGATGCCAGTGGAAATATCTATGTGGCAGATCAATGGTGTCACCGTATTCGTAAGATTACTCCTGCTGGAGTAGTAACTACACTTGCAGGTAGTTCTTCGGGTAGTGCCAACGGTACAGGTACAGCTGCTCAGTTCAATTATCCATCAGGAGTTGCAGTAGATAATAGTGGTAATGTATTTGTCTGTGACAGAAGTAACCATCTAATTCGGAAAATTACTTCTTCTGGTGTGGTGACCACATTTGCAGGTAGTGGGTCAGCTGGAAATACGAATGGTACAGATGCAGCTGCCTCTTTTAAACACCCAACAGGTATTGCGATTGATAATAGTGGAAACCTATATGTAACTGATTATTCGAACCATAGTATTCGGAAAATTACTTCTGCTGGTGTGGTAACTACATTGGCTGGGCCAGTGGGCACCTCAGGAACGTGGGGTACAACAAATGGCACAGGAACAAGTGCTCGATTCAATTACCCCTACCATATAGCGATAGATAGCTACGGCAATTTATATACAACCGATATGAACAACCAAAAAGTTCGTAAAATTACTACAGCGGGTGTTGTGTCAACTTATGTGGGAGGTAGTTCTAGCGGAAATGTTGATGGTGTAAGAACCGCAGCAAGTTTTAATTCTCCTCGAGGTCTAGCGATAGATGCAGATGACAATCTGTATGTTGGTGATCATGACAATAATCTTGTTAGAAAGATATGTCCATTTAGCTACGGAAAGAATATTACTATCGACCACACTAAGGTTTCTGGAAGTTCAAGCCATACCGATTTTCCTGTTCTAATTTCTTTTACGGATAATGATTTAAGAACTACATCGAACTCAGGTCATGTCCAAAACTCCAATGGATATGATATTGTGTTTAAAAACGCTGATGGTACGAGTCTTCTCACTCATCAAGTTGAAAAGTATGATGCCTCCACAGGTGAGTATATTGCTTGGGTAAAAGTTCCTTCATTGTCAGCCACTAGTAATACTGAACTTACGATGTACTATGGTAACCCAAGTCTAATAACGGATCTCTCGTCTACGATGACTTGGAACTCTGATTATATTGTTAATATGCACATGGATGATAATCCAACCGGTACAATTGGAAACTCAAGTCAACAAACATTTACAGCATCTAGTCTTGGGTCAATGACCTCAAGTGATGTTGTAACAGGGAAAATCGGAAGTGGAACAGACTTCGACGGCAGTAATGATGGTTTTGTGATGAGTGATAACAATACGCTCGATTTAAATACCAGTGATTTCAGTTTTTCATGTTGGTTTAAATCGGATGCAATTGGCGGTGTCTACCAAACACTCTTTAATAAAAAGGGATCAGGTGGGGGTCATAATGGTTTTGGAGCGGTATACGTTAATCCAAATGGAGCAATTACCTTCTATTATAAGGGTATAGGGGGAACCCAAGGCGGAGGAGTTTCAGCTGATGGTATCGTAAGTGCAAGTACCTGGTACAATTTACATATAACCTGTGATGTCGCCAATAATTTAGTGAAGATTTATTTAGATGGTACTTCAGTTTTAAGTGCTGCAGTGCATGCAGGCACTTCACTTGCAAATGGTCACCATCAGTATTTTGGATCTTTTAATACATCATCTCATCGTTTTAATGGCGTTCTGGACGAAATGAGAATTGCATTGACCGATTTTTCAAGTGATTGGATTACAACAGAATACAACAATCAAAACTCTCCTTCAACTTTTTATTCGATAGCTTCTCAGTTAAATGGGAGCTCTGCTGCTTTACCCGTAGAACTTATTCATTTTGATGCAGATCCAGTAGCCAATCACACAGCAATCCTTCACTGGTCTACAGCTAGTGAGATCAACAATAGTCACTTCGGGATAGAACGCAGTTATGATGGTAGAACTTTTGAAACCGTTGGTAATGTAGCAGGTAATGGTACTACAAAACAACTCATAGAGTATGATTTTACAGATAAGAGCCTCGCAAAGAGCCAAAATGCTGCCTACTACAGGCTCAAGCAAGTAGACTATGACGGTGCTTTTGCGTATTCGGATATTCGTGCAGTACGTTTTGATGTTTTGGAAGATCGCATAGACATAGCAGCTTACCCAAATCCGTTTTCGGATGATGTGACGGTTATGGTCAACTTATCTCCTGGAGATAAGTACAACCTCAAAATAACAGACATAAATGGAGCTGTGGTACATCAAGAAAATCAGGTCTTCACCAATGGTCTTCACCAGTTGAATCTATCCGAGTGGATCTCAGGACTATATATCATAGAAGTAGCTTCTGGTACAGTATCGAAGCATATCAAGCTGATAAAGAAATAGAAAGATCAGATTGTAGGCTAAGAGTCTCTACTAAAAAAAAACACACACAAAGTCTCGCCTAACGGCGAGACTTTTTTATGCTTACAGGTTTTATTTAGCCCATCTGCAAATCCGATAGCCTATTTTAACTGTCCAAATCTGAGATCCTATTCTGCACCAAGGATTTTTCTACATGGCAAAATCCGGGTCTTATTCTTGATAGCGTGCATAACTAAGTCCATATAGGGCTTATTTTTGTCCCAATGATAATCAGAAGTAAAGCTCCGCTAAGGTTAGGTTTAGCAGGTGGAGGTACAGACGTTAGTCCATACGCAGATTTACACGGTGGTTCCATCTTAAATGCGACCATCAATATGTATGCTCATACGACTATTATCCCAACTTCTACGGGTAAGATTAAACTAGAAGCTCAAGATATGGGAGAGTCAGAAATACTGGACTCCGCAGAATATTTGGACCCAACAGGTAAACTGGCATTGCTCAAAGGCGTATACAATAGAGTCGTAAAGCAATTTGTCAAAAAGCCGCTTTCTTTTGAAATCTACACCCGAGTAGACGCTCCTCCGGGTTCTGGCTTAGGTAGTAGTAGTACGCTTGTAGTTAGTATCTTAGGAGCATTTGCAGAGTGGCAAAATATCCCATTGGGAGAGTACGATATTGCACATTTAGCCTATGAGATAGAACGAGTAGATTTAGGATTAGCCGGTGGTCGTCAAGACCAATATGCAGCTACTTTTGGTGGGTTCAATTTTATGGAGTTTCATAAGGAGGATAAAGTAATTGTAAATCCACTTAGAATAAAACAACGGTATGCAGCTGAGTTGGAACACAACCTCGTGCTTTTTTATATGGGAACAAGCAGAGAATCTGCCAAAATCATTGAGCAGCAAACACAGAATATTAATGACAGTAACGAAACAGCCATAGAAGCTACACATAACCTAAAAGCCCAAAGTGTGAGAATGAAAGAGGCTATACTCATGGGTAAAACCAATGCTATAGGGGAAGTGATGCACTCGGGTTGGGAATCAAAGAAAAAAATGGCAGAAGGAATCAGTAATCCTGTCATAGATGAGATATACGCTACAGCATTACAAAACGGTGCCACAGGCGGTAAAATAAGTGGAGCCGGTGGTGGCGGTTACTTTTTCTTTTATTGCCCCAAAGTATCTAGAACAAGACTAATAAAGAGTCTCGAGCCTTTTGGTGTTACGGCTCAGCATTATCACTTTACCAGAGAAGGTCTTTATACCTACACGGTGACAGAATGAAATTAGATGTAATCATACTTGCAGGAGGCCTAGGAACACGGTTGGCCAGTGTAGTGAGTGATGTGCCCAAGCCGATGGCTCCTGTTGCAGGCAAGCCTTTTTTGGAACAAGTACTGAAAAATTTACCCGCACAGCACATAGCCAAAGTTATCTTGGCCGTAGGATACAAATACGAAAAAATTGAAGAGTATTATGGCTCAGTGTATAATACAATACCACTCGAGTATTCCATAGAAACAGAACCTTTGGGTACAGGTGGAGGAATAGGTTTAGCTCTACGTAAGTGTACGTCAGAGCACATTCTTATTCTCAACGGAGATACTTTTTTTGACGTTAATCTCGAAGAACTACTGCAAGTGCACAATGCAGAACAGGCATTATTAACACTTGCTCTGAAACAAATGGATAGCCCAGATAGGTACGGTACAGTTTTGCTAGAGGGAAATACGGTTGTCCGTTTTCAAGAGAAACAGACTGGTTTGTCTACGGGCCTTATCAATGGAGGAGTGTACTTAGCCAGCAAGGCGTTGATTTCAGAATTGCCACAAACAGAGAAATATTCTTTTGAAACCGAAATATTAGAAGGCAAGGTGGCCAGTGGTCAACTCAAAGGATATATTTCTAAAGGATTGTTTATTGATATAGGAATACCAACAGACTATGAGCGAGCACAAAGCATATTTGCCTAGCAGAACGGAGTGTAAAGACTACACACTTTTCTTAGATAGAGACGGTGTGCTCAATGAGCCTATTGTAGATGACTACGCACGCCAACCGTCAGATTTAATTTTAGTCAATAAATTGGCCGACTCTCTAGAGGCTGTTTTAGCTCAATTTAAACGGGTGGTTTTAGTTACAAACCAACAAGGAGTAGGAAGAGGAGTGATGTCTGATACAGATTTAGAAGATGTGCACTTGAAAATGCATAACACTCTGAAAAATAGAGACCTACAGTGGTTTGATGCTGCTTTTTTTGCACCCTACCTTAAAACAGAAAATCACAACTGGCGTAAACCCAGCAATGGTATGTTGCAAAAGGCCAAAACCTATTTTCCAGATATAGATTGGAAGAAGAGTATTATGGTAGGCGACTCACCTGGAGATATGCAACTAGCAGATTCTCTAGGTATAGTCAAAGTACGTATTGCAAATCCTCAGTTTAGTTTTGACAATCAAGATGTTAAGTTCAATACATTTGCCGACTTTGTAGCTGCTTTGTAAAACTATTCTTTTGGTACAACTATTGTAGTCTATAAATCGTTTCCAAGTAAAAAGTATTATCTTTTCATAATCTACTGATTTTGAACCAATCGCTAAAACATATCATCCTTAGCTTTTTTCTTTTAGCATTTGGGCTTTCCTCCCAAGCGACTCACCTTGTGGGGGGATATATGAATTATTCATTTGTAGGTAAATTGGCCAACGGAGATTCACGGTATAAGATTAGTTTTAATGTGTACAGAGATTGTGACGACGGTGTTCCTTTGGATGATAGAATTACCCTAGGAGTATACCTGAACGACGCTAGTACATCACAAAATAAGAAACCCGTTTTCAATAGAATTCTGCTCAGAAGAGTACAGGCTCCCGGGTCTGTAGATTGTCCAGATATACGAGCAAACGTATGCATAGAATACGGCTTGTACGAAGATATTATTACACTTAAGCCATACTCAGAAGGCTATCACATCACGTATACACGGTGTTGTAGAAATGTACAAAATAATATCACCCAAGACGGAGCTCAACCATCGCAAGGACAAACCTACTATTGCTTTATACCCAATACAGACTTAGAAAATAATTCGCCAGCATTCTATGGTGTTCCTAGTCCCTACATGTGTGTCAATGATACCACCTCTTTTCTTTTTGATGCAGTAGATCAAGACGGAGATA
>CAWVTO010000049.1:0-10825 GCA_963932895.1 uncultured bacterium | reverse complement strand
CGCTAAGTTCTTTTACAAGCACCGCAGGGTTTTCTTTATTGATAAGACTAGATACATGGTCTGTAGATGCAGAAGCCGCTACCATAGGGAAGCTTGCTTGCATTACCTCACTTACCTTGTGGTTAGCTAGGCTTGGGTTTTTTAGCAGTTGACTGAGTAGGTGATTATCATTTATACTGCCTACAAATTCATCGTGAGCGTCTACCACCGGTAGTTGTGAGATACCATGCTTCTCCATCAGGTCAAAGGCTACTTTTACGTGGTCCTCATTCGTCACAGTAAGCATAGGCAAATGGCTGTGGTTGCTTATCATATCCTCCGCCGTTTTTGGCGTACTGTCTAAGAATCCACGTTCTTTCATCCACTCATCGTTGAACGCCTTACCCATATAGCGAGTGGCATGATCGTGGAAGAGTACTACTACTACGTCGGTAGGTTTTAGCTTATCAGCACATTGCAGTATGCCTTTTACGGCACTACCAGCACTGTTTCCTACCATTATGCCTTCTTCTCTGGCAAGCTTACGCTGCCATAGGAGTCCGTCTTTATCTGTCACTTTCTCAAAGTGATCAATTATATCAAAGTTTACATTTTCAGGAAGGATATCTTCTCCAATACCTTCGGTGATGTACGGGTATATTTCTTTCTCATCAAACTCACCTGTTTCGTGCATTTTTTTGAAGATAGAACCGTAGGTATCTATTCCCCAACACTGGATGTCTGGATTTTTCTCTTTCAAGTATCTACCGACACCACTTATAGTACCTCCAGTACCTACACCTACTACGAAGTGTGTGATTTTTCCTTCGGTCTGTTCCCATATTTCGGGCCCAGTACTCTCGTAGTGAGCTATGGCATTACTTGGATTGTCGTATTGGTTTACGTACCAGGCATTGGGTATTTCGCTACCAAGTCTTTTAGAAACTGAGTAGTAAGAGCGAGGGTCTTTAGCATCTACGTCTGTAGGACATACTATCACCTCTGCACCTACAGATTTTAGGGCATCTACTTTCTCTTTACTCTGTTTGTCTGTAGTTACAAATATGCATTTGTATCCTTTTACCACACCTACTAAAGCCAAACCCATTCCTGTATTGCCACTTGTACCTTCTACAATAGTCCCTCCCGGCTTTAGTCTACCATCAGCTTCAGCATCTTCTACCATTTTTAGAGCCATACGGTCCTTTACCGAGTTGCCTGGGTTGGTCGTCTCTATCTTGGCCAATACGGTACAAGATAGGTCTGCAGTCACTTTATTTAGTTTTACAAGCGGAGTGTTCCCTATGGTTTCTAGTATGTTGTTATAATACATCGGTGCAAAGATAACGAAGTATAGGGGCAAAATTTAGTGTTTTGTATTCCCATTTAATACTCCGAATATTGTTGGGTAGTGAAGCGTGCGTTTGATATACTAAAAAGACTGGGAAAGAACTTCTATTTTTGGGTATTTCTGGCCTTTTGTGTGTCGTTTACGTTTTCATTATTTCATAAACTTTTAGATGATTCCCAGGGGCATAACCAGCGGTACAATACAGTGGTTTCAGATGGTAAGGGGTATTATGCTTATTTGCCTGCCTTGTTTATCTACCATGATTTATCCTTCAAATTTAATGAAGAGATAGAACGGGTAAAGCATCCTGAGACGATGTATACAGACTACCGCTATAAGTTAGATCAGGAGCGAGTGTATACCAAGTATTATATGGGTACGTGTATTGCCTATTCACCTTTTTTTTTGGCCGCTCATGGCCTAAGTCTCGCTATGGGTTGGGATGCAGACGGATATACGGCCGTATACCACGGATCGATAGTTTTAGCCGCTATATTTTATTCTATGTTGGCATTGCTGTTCTTTGGCAAAATACTCGATTTTTACGGTGTAAAAAACTGGGTGAAGATCTTTGCTGTACTGGGTACCTATTTTGGGAGTAATTGGTTTTACTACACCACATGGGAGTCTTCCTTGTCGCACCCATACTCGGCAGCCATCATTGCTGTATTTATATACTTCATATTGGTTTTTAAGACTAAGCCTACTACGCGGCTAGCGGTAATCATTGGTTTATTGCTTGGATTTATTACGCTCATTCGGCCTATCAATGTATTGGTCATTTTGTTCTTACCGTTGTTTTTTACTTCGTTCAAGTCTTTTGTCCTTTTTGTAAAAGAGCATATTCTTCGTTTTAGCATTATAATACCCACTCTCATCGCTTTTTTTGTAGTGGTATCGCTGCAGCTTATCATGTACAAAATACAGATAGACCAGTGGTTTATTTATGGCTATGGTCACGAGACGTTCTATTTCTTGAAACCGCATATTCTCGATTTTCTTTTTAGCTTTCGCAAAGGTTTTTTTGTGTACGCTCCACTTTTTGTTTTTAGCTTATTGGGATTGTGGATCTGGCAAAAAGTCAATAAATTTCAACCTGTCTGGTGGGTTATGTCGTTTTTTATTATCACGTATATATTTTCCAGTTGGCACATGTGGTGGTATGGCGGCACATGGGGTACGCGGGTATTCATAGAGTATTTGTTGTTCTTTACCATTCCTCTGGCTCTTTTTTTTGATAGGGTGAAGGGCCCGTGGCAGAAAGTTGCTATCACCATTGCGTGCATGTTTATTTTAAATAATGTGTTGCAGCAGTACCAATATCGCGTAGGTGTTTTGCACTACGAGGAGATGAACTGGCAACTGTACAAGGACATATTCATGTATCCGCTTATTCCGTAGGAATATAACCATCCATTAAGAAAGTGTTTTTATCCGATATGCTTAGGATAATTTGCTAAAAAATAGAGATTTGTGGCACTTAAAAACAACATGAAAAAAGTATATACATTTATTTTAGGATTAGCTGCTGTATTCAGTAGCCTATTTGCTAAGGCAGATGAAGGTATGTGGATACCGGCATTGCTCACAGACAATTATGCAGAGATGGAGCGTTTGGGTCTGAAAATGACAGCAGAGCAGCTTTACAGTATTAATAACAGTAGTATGAAAGATGCCATAGTGCGTCTGGGTTCTGGTTTTTGTACAGGAGAGATTATCTCGAACAAGGGTCTGATACTTACCAACCACCACTGCGGTTATAGTGCTATTCAAAAATTGAGTACGACCACTGCCAATCACCTGAAAAATGGGTTTTGGGCTAAAAATCACTCAGAAGAGTTAGATGCAGGTTTCTCTGTTTCTTTCTTGGTACGTATAGATGATATTACAGATAAGGTGCTCAACGGAATAGGTGCAGACCTAATGGGCAGTATTCGCAATGAGGCTGTGGCAAAGAATTCTTCGGTAATCAAAAAAGAACTTTCAGAAGAGGGAGCATACTCCGTAGATGTGAAAGAAATGTACAGTGGTAACAAATACTATGCATATGTGTACGAAGTGTTTGGCGATGTGAGACTAGTAGGAACTCCACCAGAAAGCGTGGGTAAGTATGGTGGAGATACAGACAACTGGATGTGGCCACGTCATACAGGAGATTTTTCCATGTTCCGCGTATATGCAAGCAAAGACAATAAAGCAACTGAAGGATACAGTGAAGACAATGTGCCTTATGCACCAAAACATCACTTACCTGTAAGTATGAAAGGGGTAGAAAAAAATGATTTTGCTATGATCTGGGGCTTCCCAGGGTCTACAGACAGATACTTGTCTTCTTACGGAGTGAAAAATGCTACGGATCTAGACCAGCCTGCTCGTGTAAAAATTAGAAGAACCAAGCTAGACGTATACGAGAAGTACCAAAAACAAAGCGAAGCAGTGGACCTAATGTATGCAGCGAAGCATGCACAAGTAGCCAACTACTGGAAATACTTTATGGGACAGACACGTGGGCTAAAGAGACTAGACATACAAGGTAAAAAAAGAGGGGAAGAGCAAGCATTCACTAAATGGGTAAATAGCGGAGATGCAGCACGCAAAGCAAGGTATGGTGATGTTATCGGTATGTATGAAAGTGCTTACAAGGTATTTGACGAAAAGATACTCGCTCAGACATATTGGATGGAAGCTATATATGGTATAGAGTTCGTGAAGTATGGTTTTGGTTTCAGTAGACTAAATGATATGTATACAATGCTAGGAGCAGAGAAAGACAAAGAAGCGAAAACGGGTATACAAAAGAAAATTGATGGGATGGTGGCTAGACTAGAGGGAGCAACTCCTTCTAATTTTAAAGACTACTATGCCCCAATAGATAAAGATGTAGCTGAGGCTATGGTTGGTTATTATGTAAATGACATTCCAGCAAATCTGCGTCCGGCAAAATTCAATGCTATGCTTGCCAAGAGCAAAGGGGATATTGCTAAAATGGTAGCGTGTATTTTCGACGAGTCCATACTGGTTGACCAAGTGAAGGCAGAAACGTTTTTGGCAACTCCAAGTGCTAAGAAGCTGAAGAAAGATAAAGGAGTAGCGTTTGCTGGTGCAATGCTCAATTTCTACATACAGGACCTACAAGGAATGTTTGCAGAAGCAGAGCAAAATCGTGCTACGGCAGATAGATTATACAAAGCAGCTTTATTTGAGATGTACCCAAATAAATTGTTTGCACCAAATGCAAATAGTTCTATGCGTTTCACATATGGTCAGGTATTGGACTACTCGCCAGGTGACGCTATGATGTATAAGCATTATACTACCATGACTGGTGTACTCGAAAAGTACCAACCGGGAGACAGTGAATTTGATTTGCCAAAAGGTTACTTAGCTAAAGCCAAAGAAGGCGATTTTGGTCAGTATGCAAAAGAAGGGGAAGATTTGAGAATCTGTTTCCTTACCAATCACGATATTACTGGAGGTAACTCAGGTAGCCCAGTGATCAATGGTAATGGTGAACTTATTGGTCTTGCATTTGATGGCAACTGGGAAGCTATGAGTGGCGATATTGCCTTTGAGCCAGAGTTGCAGAGAACCATTTCAGTAGATATTCGCTATGTATTATGGTGTATAGACAAGCTTGCAGGTGCTAAGCACATTGTAGATGAAATGACATTAGCGAGATAAGCTTAATAGATAGTATTAATAGAAGGCTACTCCAATTTGGAGTGCCCTTTTTCATGTTTGGGCGTTACATGCATTTAAAAGGAAATGAGTGTTTCACCTCAACGTTTTGCTAAAATAGTACCAGGTTAGACGTGGTCCGTAGTAAGCCGTTTTTGTAGGATATTTTCCAATTATTTTTAGCATGTGGCTAAGCAAGTGTTTGAACATTTTTAGTCTGTGAAAAGGTCCCAATGCATCACTAATGAGGTTTATACTTTTATCAGAAGGGGTGTCTAGCGTGTCATCTGCCACATTCAGTACATGCTCAAAGTATTGAAGGAGGGATAGTGTAGCGTTAAATGTTTCTAATTGGCCGTATTTCGTTTGCAATAGTGCCCGCAGTAATCCGATTACTGCTGCTCCTTCTTTGAGGAGTAAGTCAATCAAAGTGCCACTTTTATTCGCTTCTTGTTTAGCTATTGCTATGGTGATTATCGCTTTGCCAAATGATTTCAGATCAGGTTTTATACCTTCAGTTTTGCAATGCTGTATGAATAGGAATAGATCTTTCAAATGAACAGCTTCACACGTGAATATGAATTTCTCTTGTTCTACAAACTGACAAATTTCGTTTTTGAAAACAAGGTAATTGTCTATAGCCCATATCTTTTCAAACAAGCCGTCATATAGAGCAAGTAAGGTATGCTGCTGTTCTATATTGAGCTCATCGAGGTGCTGGTCTATAAAACCAGCTACAATACCAATTTGATTGAATAAGTCTAGTGATATGTCCTTTGAGACCTCACGGCTCAATATGCAATGAACCATTTGTAGACACGTAACATACTTTTTAGTGCGATGCGTAATTTTGCTATCCGCTGCAAAGGGTGTGTCTATTACAAGGTGTTGATTCATTTTGAGTATACTCCTCAAAAGTACAAATTCTACCGTTAATACTGCATGACCAAAGAATACGTCATCGGTAGTTTTTCTTCCAACGATTCAATCACATACTCTCCAGGAGCTCGCTCTATCATGCCTTTGAAACAGTTGTGTGGTGAGTAATCAAACTCTTCAAAATGCTTCATATTTAACCCTTTATTCAATAAAGCGGTGAATACTTCGGATAGGGGATGATTCCATCCTATCTCTTTTAGCTCTATATCTGCTTGAGGGTCGGCATAAGTGCCGGGGTTCACTTCTATGATGGCTTCTTTATTGAAATAGGAAAACATCAGTTCTTTGAAATCAGCATCGTACATCCATACTGCGGGATGAAATTCTACAAAAATGAAGTTACCATCGGGTTTCATAAAGTGACTCACTATGTCTGCCCACTTATCCATATCTGGCAACCAGCCTATGGTGCCGTATGAGGTAAATACGATATCAAATTTTTCGTGGATGTGTTCTTTGGCACTGTATACATCACAGCAAATAAATTGGGCGTTCAGACCCAGTGTGTTGTTTAGTTCTTTGGCCTTGGCTATAGATGCATCTGATATGTCTAGTCCTGTGACCTCTGCACCCATACGAGCAAGGCTCAAACTATCTTGTCCAAAATGGCATTGCAAATGCAATATTGTTTTGCCTGCAATGTCTCCCAGTAAGTTGATCTCTATTGGCTTTAACGTGTTTTTGCCTGCCAAGAAATCTTCCGTTTCGTAGAAATCACTATCTACATGAATTTTGGTTTTTTCATTCCACAGGTGTTTGTTTATTTCAAAGTATTCGTTGCTCATTTACGTATCAGTTTCAGAGCTTCGGCTACCGACTGTAAAGGCAGTTGGCAAGCTCCCTGCTGACAAACATAAATATTTGTTTCCCCTTTTACATACCTGTTCCTAAACATGGGTAAGTCAGAATCCTTTGCAGAGAACGCAACTATACAATTGGTTAAATCGCTATTTTGCAATTTTTTGGCCATGGACTCTGCTTCTGGTCCTACTACTATTACTTCGTAGTAAGGGTAGGTATACATAAGGTGTGCCTTTGCCCAATTGCTATGTCCGCCGGGGTATTGCGTTATCTGGCTTTGCACTTTTCCTATCATCGTTTCTGCTATTTCCAGGTAGCTGCTATTGGCATTGAGCAAGCCCAGTTGCGTTAGGTTTTGTACCATTAAAGAGTTGGTTGCTGGTATCACATTATCATAGACTTCTGCTGTTCTTACAATGAGCTCATTTTCTTCATTGAAGTAAAATATACCTTTGTCTACGTCGTAGAATTTATCAATGGATTGCTCAGCAAGTTCATTAGCTAGTGTGTAATACGATTGATTGCCAGTGGTATAAAATCCATCGAGTGATGCTTGCATCAGAAATGCGTAACTGTCTAACATACCTGTTATGGTAGATTTTCCTTCCTTGTAGGTGTGCCAAAGTACCTCTTTTTGTACTTGCTTTTGCATAAGAGCATCTAAGCAATCGGTGGCAAGTTCTTTATACTTGGTTGTGCCTGTAGCTCGGTACGCATCTAGCAATCCTGTTACGAGCATAGCATTCCAAGAAGTAAGGCATTTGTCATCCAGTCCCGGAGGAATGCGTTTTATTCTATTGGTAAGTAGCAGCTTATTAATAGCCGTGATCTTTGTGGCAACTTCGGTCTCTGTTATTTTAAACTTGTCTGCTATTTCAGCATCGCTGTATTCTCTCAGAAGAATATTATTACCATGCTCCCAAAGTCCTTTACCCCCTACTTGGTAGTATACCTCTGCGAGAGAATAATCATCTCCGAGTAGTTGTTTTAGTTCTTCGTCCTTCCATACATAGTATTTGCCTTCTTCTCCTTCACTATCTGCATCCAGTGCGGCATAGAACATTCCGCTTTTGTCGAGCATTTCGCGTTCTAACCATTCCACTGTTTTATCTATGGTACGCAGGTATTCTGGATTGTTATTTCGTTGATAGGCTTTAGCATATATACTAAGCAATTGAGCATTGTCGTACAGCATTTTTTCGAAATGTGGAGCCTTCCATATCTCGTCTACACTGTATCTGCTAAAACCTCCACCAATTTGGTCGAAAATACCACCGTACGCCATTTTTAATAGTGTAATATCAATGAAATCTGATGCATACGGATCACTGCTATGCTTGGTATAGCTCAGGAGAAAGTCATAATTAGTAGGCATCGGAAATTTAGGAGAACGATTCATACCTCCTTCTTTCATATCCCAATTATTTTTCCAACCTTCTACAGCTTCTACTATCGTTTTTGACAGTAGTTTTTCGCTTCTGGTATCACTTATAGCTGTTTCTTGTAGTCGTATGCCTTGGGTGAGTTTATTGGCATATTCTTCTAGTTTTTCTTTACTTGTGCCATATTGTGCATCCACCGTTTGGAGCAGATTTAACCATCCGCTAGGCGGGTAGTATGTCCCTGCATGAAAAGGTTTTCCGTCTGGTAATGCAAAGCAATTGAGGGGCCATCCGCCACTACCTGTTATGATGTTTGCAGCGGTCATGTATATGGCATCTACATCGGGTCGTTCTTCTCTATCTACCTTTATGCAGTAGAAGTGCTCATTCATATACTCGGCAATTTTTTCATTTACAAAGCTCTCATGCTCCATTACATGGCACCAGTGGCAGCTACTGTAGCCTATACTAATAAGCAATGGTTTTCCAAGATTCTTAGCTTCCGTAAGGTTGTCTTCGTTCCAGGCATGCCAATCTACGGGATTATGAGCGTGTTGTAGAAGGTAGGGGCTAGTTTCATTTATGAGTTCGTTGGTGTGTTTATGCATGGTATTTGTCTTATTCTTCTGACCACAACTGAATAGTGATAATGAGAGAACAGTCATGGTCAAAATATAGTTTCGTGTCATATTAGAGTGGAAATGTACGGCAATAATTAATATTGAGACGTAACATGTTTTATTTTGGTTATTTTTGGTACTGTATGGTTAGAAAAATACTCTTCACCCTTTTATTAGGTGCTTATTGTTCATTTAGCTTTGCTCAATACACTCAAATTGGTAGTGGCTTCTTTAACAGTGCTAATTTTGGACCTGTACGTTCAGATACCACACCTAGTGCTTACTCTAAATTTGCATTTACGTATCCGTCTGCTACACTTTCAACCCTGCAACATGGCGATACAATCCGGGCACTTTCGTTTTATTTTAATGCCTTTGATTCGTTGCGTGGAAATTGCAATGTGCGGATATTATTGTCGTCTTCTAGTGATGCAGATTTTGGATTTAATTCGCTCAACTGGGATAGCTCGGCACGCAGCGGTATGGTAGAGGTATTCAGTGGTAATCCGAAGAAAATCATAGGCAATATTCCTGGCGAGGTACTTTTTCCTTTTCAGGAAGTATTTAGGTGGGACACCACAGGCGGAGCTATTCACCTAAGGGTTTTTGTGGAGTATATACAATCTACCAATCAGACAGACATATTTGCTTGGAACGTAGAAAATGGTTTTTCCGTTCCTGATTTTGTGTCTGCTAATGAGTCGAAATTTGTTTTTGGAATAAGCAACAATGGCATAGACAGTATTACAACAAGTTCATCTATAATAAAACCTACCCTTAAAGTATATCATCCTAGCTTTAGTCGAGATATAGAAGTAAATAAAATCTACGGTTTAGGGTCTATTCCTATACTAATGCGAAGAGCAGATACCATAAAAGCTATTGTTACCAATGTTGGTATAGATAGTGTAAGCAACACAAAGGTGTACTTAAACGTAAGAGGTGCTAGTACTTACCTAGATAGTACAGTGTTATTTGATTTACCTCCTTTTGGACAAACCGTGGTCAAATTTGGTAACTATACTGCCCAAAATATTGGTACAGAAACCCTTACTGTAAGAGTAGAAGCAGACGATAATTCCACGAATGATAGCTTGGCAAAACAAAGAGAAGTAAATTACAATGTTTATTCGCACAACGATCCTTTTTCTCCCGCCACTGGGGGAATTGGTTTCAACGGCGGCACAGGTGATTTTGTTGCGAAATTTTATGTGGATGGGACTTCTTTCATCAATCAAATAACCGTAGATTTTAATCGGGCTAATCAACCGTTTCAGCTTGTCGTGTGGGATGATGATGGGATGAATGGATTACCCGGAACAGAACTATTTGTTTCAGATACTTCACAATCAGTAATTGGCACTTTCATTATGCCTGTATTGCCTCGCATTGCGATATCTGGCGGTTACTTTGTAGGCATCAGACAAACGAGCAATACCAATGTGTCTTTTACCTATCAAGATGAAACACCTATACGGCCGCATACGTTTTATTTTACCGCTCCCGCAGGAAACACTGTTTGGACCAATTTTGATCCTGGATTTAATTTTAATTTCAATGTACGCCCCAGGCTTCAAGTGGCTAATGATGTTGCCGTCCTCGATTTTATTACTCCAACAGACGGAGACAGCATACTTTATAGCGAAACGGATTCTATAGATTTAGTAGCTCGTATTATCAATTTTGGATACCAGAATCAAGGTTCATTTATCGTAAGAGGTCAAATTTATAATCGATTCAATACGTTAGAAGAAACTAGGAATGTAATAATTTCACTGCCCGCAGAAGATACGGCTACGGTAGACTTTGGGAAGCTTTCTAAGTATAGGATAGGAAAGTACACTTTTAGAGTGACGGCTCTGCTGGCATTAGATAGTGTTACAGACAACAATCAGGCAGAGATTCAATTTGATTTTGTCAAGGAATATGATGTGGCTGTTGACCAAATATTTAGTCCTTCTGCGAATACGAGTTTTGACATTCAAAGAGATCCATTACAGGCAGTAGTTCGACTGGTAAATTATGGTGTAAAATCTCATACGGATATGCCCGTGGTTCTGCAGTTGCTCAATAGC
>CAWVTO010000048.1:0-11010 GCA_963932895.1 uncultured bacterium | reverse complement strand
GATAGTGAACTGATCACAAAAAGCAATGAGCTCAATACGCTACTTCAAGGACGAAGAAGCGTCAGAGAATTTTCTGATAAGCCCATACCTCCTGAGGTGATAGATAACTTGGTACGCATAGCTGCATCTGCACCCAGCGGTGCACACAAGCAGCCATGGACCTTTGTCGTAGTATCCAGCGAAGCGTATAAAGCTAAAATACGGGAAGCCGCTGAGAAAGAAGAGTACCTCAACTACAACGGCAGGATGAGCGACGACTGGCTCAATGACTTGAAAAAATTTGGCACCAATTGGGAAAAAGAATTCATCACTACAGCACCGTATATAATTATTGTTTTCAAAAAATCGTACGACTTAGAATCTAATGGCGACAAGGCCAAAAATTATTATGTAAACGAAAGCGTAGGTATTGCATGTGGCTTTTTGCTTAGTGCTATCCACCAACTTGGTCTAGCTAGTCTTACGCATACGCCAAGCCCAATGAATTTCTTGGCTGAACTTCTAGAACGACCTACCAATGAGAAAGCATTTTTATTAATGCCAGTGGGCTACGCAGCAGACAGTGCTGTAGTACCCACAATAGACCGCAAACCTTTGAGTGAAGTTTTGCTAAACTATTAGTATATTGCACCTTGACATGGCCCAAATAGAAGTAAATAACAGCAATTTTGAGATACATAATATTGCTGACCGTCTTGTGTTGAATGACTCTAACCTTGATTATGATATAATAATCTTGCCCAATGGCGACTATCATATGACGTTAGACAACAAGTCGTACACCATAAAAGTACTTGATAAAAATACCTCAACAGGTAATCTCACTGTGCTAATCAACGGACGCACAATAAGCACTACGCTGCAAAATAAACTAGCTAAACTGCTCAAAAGCATGGGCATGGAAAGTGGCAAACGAAAGCTCAAAGAGCTAAAAGCTCCGATGCCGGGCTTAGTCTTGAACGTACTTATTCAAGTGGGAGATGAAGTGACCGAAGGACAAGAACTAATAATTCTTGAAGCCATGAAAATGGAAAACGCTATAAAGTCTCCTCAAGATGGAATCATACAGTCTATTGCTGTGCAAAATCAGGATAAAGTTGAAAAAAATCAAATATTGATTGAGTTTGATTAAGTAATTTTAACACTACTATGAGTTAGCCTCTACAATACTCCCTTACGTCTATTTAACAAACTAAACATATTGAAATGAAAACAAAACTAACAATCCTAATGCTGTGCGTGGCATTTTTTGCAAACGCACAAACAGAACTAGACCTCGCCAAAAAATCCTTTGACGCTGCAAAAAAATCTCTTGCAGCCCAACAGTCACTCGTGGACGCTGCTGCAGCACGAGTAACGGCTCTCACGCCTCCCGTATTCTGGAAAAAAGGTGGATTTGGGGCACTTAACTTCAACTCACTTGGTCTAACAAACTGGGCTGCAGGGGGTGTGTCTTCTAACTCAATCTCAGCACTTGGCAATATCCACAGAAACTATAAAAAAGATAAAGTAGAGTGGGTGAATAACTTAGATTTAGCTTACGGGCTAATTCAAAACAGAGGCCAAGACATTCGTAAAAATGAGGATCGAATTGACCTTCTGTCTAAAGGAAACTATGGTATCACAGAAAAACTATCCTATTCTGCACTCGTTAACTTTAGATCACAATTTGCCCCAGGTTTTGATTTCACCGATGAAACCATTGCCGATGCCGATAGACAAGAAATATCCCGTTTCTTAGCTCCAGCCTATATTACTACATCCTTAGGTTTCAACTACAACTTTACCGATTATCTCAGTGTCTTCCTTTCGCCAGCCACCGGTAAATTTACTGTCGTATCAGATGACACTATCGCTGCTCAAAATATCTATATCCCCGCTACATTAAATGCTGAAGGAAAACAATTTTATAACGACAACTATAGAGCAGAGTTTGGAGCTTTGATGAATGCACGATTCGATAAAGACCTGACGAAAAAGATAAACCTAGTCTCTACCCTAAACCTATTCAACAACTTTACAGACGTCAATACTGCCAACAGAGTGAATATTGACATCAACTGGGAAACAATGCTGAACATGAAGCTTACTGATTATTTAGGTATCAGTCTATCTGCAACGGTTATCCACGATAACGACATTGCCGTTCCGTTGTTTGAAGGAAGTAACCCAATTTTGGATAGTGAAGGGAATCCTGCTACAGGTCCTCGCACACAGTTCAAAAGATTGCTCGGTGTAGGGTTCTCTTACAAGTTTTAAATCACGCTACTTCAGCAAATACAATACTTAAGACTAATATTGCACCCATGAAAAATTGGATGTATTTGCTATTGGTCCCCATGTTGCTCATTTCAGCCTGTAAGGATGATGAGGAAGAGATTATAGAGAAAAACCCTGAGGTAGGTGAAGAATATCGTGCTATCCCTGCGTTTTACACTGGGGCAAATAGAGACGCACCTACATTTACAGAAATCGCTCAGCGTTCGGATAGGGTCCAAGAACCCCAGGATTTAGATTTTCACCCCACACGTGAAAATGAATTATGGGTAATCAATAAAGGAACTGAAAATTCTGGATCTAGTACTCTCACCATAACAGGTGCGGGTACTCCAGAACAGGCAGAAGAACGCAGAATAGACGGTAATGCATGGCATTTTATGGCGTTAGGCTCGGCTCTTTCGTTCAGTAAAACAAATGAAAATTTTGGTACATCTTCTAATATTCTAGATGCCAATAGGCAGGGGGGCACGTTTGCCGGTCCATCGCTTTGGAGCAGTGATATGAACGTATACGCAATAGATCCTGGAAGTGATGCGAATGGTGATCGACTAAACGGGAGTCATCTGGATATGCTACACGGGAGCCCTTACTCCATGGGAATAGAGTCAGATGAAGACAATGCGTTTTGGGTTTTGGATGGCTACAATGGACACATTGCTTGGTATAATTTTGCGGCAGATCACGGCCCTGGTTATCACGACCACTCAGATGGTATTATCTATAGATACGATGAGATGGAAGTAAAGAAAGACGACTCGGGCATTCCTTCTCACATTGTAGAAGACGACGTATCGGGTATCCTATTCGTATGCGATCCTGCCAATAGCCGTATCCTTTGGATGAACACACTGTCTGGAAGCATCAGAGAGTCTGCTCCACTTATCAATGAGCAGCTTGCTAGCCACCAGCGTATGAAAGACCTAGAATGGGGTGTATTTGCAGTAGAAAACCTCAGCAAACCCTGCGGTATTGAAGTTTCTGGAGACATCCTCTACGTATCGGATAATGCTACTGGAGAAATAATTGCCTACGATAAGGAAACAAAAGAAGAACTTGCTCGTATAAATACAGGTGCGGAGTCTATCATGGGAATAAAAGCAGACCAGAATGGAATCCTTTGGTACGTAGATGCGGAGGCCAATACGGTGATGCGTATCGATCCAAAGTAATCAGCATTGCATAGGAATAATAGTAAAAGGCCCGAGCGTTGCTCGGGCCTTTTTTTTCTTTCCTATTTCTTCTCTCCCAAAGACTTGAAAATCAGAATACTAAAACATTAAAAAAACTGTTATACCTTTGTATACCGTGAAAAAGCTGCAAGCTTACATATTAACCTTTTTGTTTCTGCTACCAAGTGTGGGTGTTCACCTCGACTTGACATTTTGCTGTGGGCAATTAGACACTATTGGAATCTCGCACCAAACAACGGTTTCTCTCTCTGACTGCTGCACCATAAGCACAGGTAAGTCTTGCGATACCAATCTAGAACTTATCATGCCACAACAGCTGCTAGATGTAGCTACTGCAGACGTCTTAGATTTTCCCTCACTTACCGTTACAACACTTCCTTATCAAGGCGTACGAAACAGCATAGACACTACGCTTAAGACTACTGCTTTTTTTCATATTGAAGACTACAGAGAACCACCCACTCAGGCTGGTTTACAAGTGTTTTTGTGTTAGTCGAATAGGCATAGACCACATTGGTCTTAACTACCTATTCTTTAAAAATTAACACATTAGAAAAACACCTTTTACCACATGAAAAACATACTAAGCCTTGCTCTATTACTCATAGCAAACATAAGCTATGCACAACACGAGCATACCAAAATAACAGGTACCGTAACCTACCAAGACAAACCGCTCGCTGGGGCATTCGTACACTGGGAAGAAATCCCTGGAGGAGTATTTACCAATGACAACGGAGAATTTGTCATAGAACACCACCACGGACCACCCATACTCATTGCCTCATTCGCCTCATACAAAAGCGATACCCTAGAAATACTGGATAAAACAAAACCAATACGCTTTGTACTTAGAGAAGACAATGAGCTGGCAGGGGCCACCGTTTTTGCCAAGCGTATATCCTACGGACTAAGCAAACTAGACCCACGAACAACCGTTTTGCTCGGGGAGCGAGAATTCCAAAAAGCTGCATGCTGCAACCTATCCGAAAGTTTTGAAAACGCACCCGCAATAGACGTAAGTTTTAGCGATGCCGTAACCGGAACAAAGCAGATTAAGATGCTCGGATTGGATGGCTTCTATACCCTCATAGGTAGAGAATATATGCCTAGCGTACGAACACTCAACTCCTATTATGGCCTAAGCCATATACCTGCTGCTTGGGTAAATAGCATACAGATAACAAAGGGAGCAGGGAGTGTTGTAAACGGATACGAGAGTATAGCCGGCCAAATCAACATTGAACTCAAAAAGCCCTTTGGCAAAGAGAAATTTTTATTCGATCAATTTGTGGGTAGTGGCGGTCGTGCTGAAACAGACGTGATGTACGTAAAAGACATCAACAAGTACGTGGCTACCTCCTTACTTGCTCGCTATGGTGTGAGAGGACAAGAAAATGATAGAAACAAAGACGGCTTTTTGGACATGCCAAAAGGACAAGACTTTAAGATCATGAACCGTTGGCAATTTTATAGCGAGAGTGGCTTTGAGGGTACTGCCAATGTGAGTTTTCATAACAACAAACAAGAGGCAGGACAAACGGCATTTTATAACGGAGACAACAATGCCTATGGTATTGGTATAAATTCTCAAGTGATAGACGCTTTTGCCAAACTAGGCAAAACAAGAAAAGACCGTGAGAATAGCAGTTTTGGCTCGCAATATAATTTCAACCACTCCGAAATGACCAGTGTATATGGCTCTGACGCCAACAACAATGTGTACGATGCCCATTCTGACCAAGTGTATGTAAACCTGCTCTACGAGAGTTATATAGGCAACTCCTTTCACCAATACCAAACGGGTGTTTCTTTCCTGTATGACAATGTACGCGAAACGTATGCTGGCTTCAGATTTGAGCGAGAAGAAGCCGTGCCAGGAGCTTTTTTTGAATACACCTATAAGCCCAAAGAGACCTTTAGTCTTGTTGGTGGATTACGTGCAGATTTCAACAGTATATACGGCATCTCACTTACACCACGTTTTCATGGCAAGTATAGATTCAATAAAGACAAAACAGCCATCAGAATGTCAGCGGGTATGGGCCGCAGAACCAGTAATCCTTTGGCTCAAAATCAATTCATATTTGCGAGTAATAGGACCATAGGCATAGATATGACAGACCCTACCCTTGCCTACGGACTAGAGCAGGAAGTGGCCATAAACTCTGGAGTAAGTTTTGAACACGAGTTTAGGCTCACCTATATGCCCGCTACTATTGGCATCGATTACTTCAATACTACCTTCTTGCAAGAAGTAGTAGTAGATAGAGAGACGGATGGAGAGGTGAATTTCTACAATATAAAAAACGGTACACGAGCCAATAGCACACAGGTGCAACTGGATCTTGCACCTGCTCGTAGAACAGAAATACGTCTGGCTTACAGAATGTTTGATGTACAGAGCACCTATAAAAACAGTGATGGGACCACGAGTGTAATCGAAAAACCATTTATCTCTAGACACAGAGCATTTATCAATATTACGCAACGTACCCGAAACGATTGGCAGTTTAGTACTACCGCTACATGGTACGGACCACAGCGTATTGCGGGTGAGTATACCACTCAACATAACTCATATGTACCCGTATATTCTCCACACTTCTATAACTGGAACGCACAAGTAAGTAAGACATTTAAAAAGAAGTTTGAAGTCTATGTAGGGGGAGAGAACTTATTGAACTTTAGACAGGAGAATCCGATACAAGAGGCAGCCAATCCTTTTGATCAAAACTTTGATGCAGGGCTTGTATGGGGCCCAATATTTGGGAGAATGATTTACGGTGGATTTAGACTTAGAATTTAAGCAGAATGAAAGAAAAAACGGTAAATATATCGGGGATTACCTGTATGAGCTGCGTGAGCAAGATAGAAAAATCGCTCTACAGTAACGCTGCCATAAAACAAGTAACCATCGACCAAGCAACGGGTGTCGCTATCCTCAAAGGTACGCCGCTGCCACATACAGACATCATAGAAAATTTGATAGAAAGCGTAGGAAATTACTACGTAAATGCAACATCTGATGCACTTCGTGCGTCTACTGTGGACCAACGCAGTTACAAACCACTGGCAATTATCGTTTTCTATTTACTGGGAACGACCTTGCTCATAGCATATAGCGACGGTGTGTTTCTCCTTAAACCTTGGATGGCCAGTTTTATGGCAGGCTTTTTCTTGGTGTTTTCGTTCTTTAAAATGCTGGATATACCAGCCTTTGCTAGTGCCTACCAAAGCTATGATATTATAGCGGCCAAAGTAAAATGGTATGGTTATGTATTTCCATTTATAGAATTAGGATTGGGCATAGCCTATCTGCTCTATTCTGACAATAGCATAACACATTTAATTACTGCAATTGTTATGTTTGTAAGTCTAATGGGTGTAGTTCGCTCTGTAGTGAGAAAGTCTGAGATACAATGTGCCTGTCTCGGTACGGTATTCAACCTTCCTATGAGTTATGTTACCATAGTAGAGGATGGAATAATGTTGGCCATGGCACTAATAATGTACTTTATTTAAAATAACATATGAAAAAAATCATATTGATAATTCTTGGTTTAGTGACGATTGGGTTTACCGCATGTAAACCAGACGAGGAGCCAAAACCACAAGTGGAACCTGAATCAGTAGAACCTACTAACAGCAGTCTCAGGCTCACTATTAGTCACAACATCGGAGCAAATGATATGGTCTATAATGAGAATATCATTCTACCTAGTTCAGAATCTGCACAGGTAAGTAGACTTTCTTACATACTTGGCCACTTCTACCTTATCAATGATAATAATGAAAAAGTACTATTGAATGATCAGTACGCACTTATTGACGCTCAAAAAGGGAATGAATCCATAACACTTACTGACATCCCCTTTGGGAGATACACCTCCATAGGGTTTTCTCTAGGATTAGATTCAGCTACTAACCATGGTAACCCAAATCAATATTCAACAGATCATCCGTTGTCGCCAATCAATAACTCACTTCATTGGGGTTGGCTAAACGGTTATATATTCACCGCTTTAGAAGGTAAAACAGCAGGCGGAGAGAGCTTTGTTTTCCATCTTGCAGGAGCACAAAACAGACTCGATTTTGAAATGACTACATCTATCATAACCACCGCTGCAGACACGAGTAAAGAAGCAATGATGACTTACGACATTAACGAGATATTCCAAAATCCTGAGATTTATACTATAAGCACAGATGGTGCTAGTTCACATAGCACTACCAGCCCTGTGACGGTGAAATTAATCGGTAACATGGCCGATGTATTTTCAGATTTTCGAGTAACTAAATAACATGCAAAAGCTACTGTTTTTCATAAGTATAGCAGCTACTTTGGTAGCGTGTAAAGACGTCATAAATGAAGTTCCAAATACTCCGTTTAATACTACTCCATACACGTTTGGTTTTAATCAAAATTTGATGCCACCAGTACGCGTACCCAAAGACAATCCACTCACTCAAGAAGGCGTTGAGCTAGGGAGAATGCTATTTTATGACCCAATACTAAGTGCCGACAGTACACAAAGCTGTTCTTCTTGTCACAACCAGAAAGACGGATTTACAGATAACGGTCTACCCTTTAGCGTAGGAATACGCGGCACTATAGGCAAACGAAATAGCATGTCGATAGCCAATCTCATGTGGCATCTTGATGGATTCTTTTGGGATGGTAGATCTGACATACTGAGCCATCAAGCTCTTTTACCTATTCAGGATCCTACGGAGATGGATGAGACCATAGGTAATGTAGTGGTCAAGTTGAGTAACTCTCCTATGTACAAAGAAGCTTTCGAAAAGGCTTTTGGAAACACCGCAATAAATGATGAAACCATCGGCAAATCATTGGAGCAATTTATGCTCACACTGGTAAGTGCCAATTCAAAATTTGATAGAGTAATGGCAGGTCTTGAAACGTTTACCGTACAGGAACAAACCGGACGTACTATTTTCAATGCTGAAGCCATATCCCTTGACGAGGAACGAAATCCCAATAATCCACAAAATTTTGGAGCAGATTGCTTCCACTGCCACGGCAATAGTCTATTTATGAGTAGAGAGTATATGACCAATGGACTACCCAATGTGACCGATTTAGGACGCGGTGGAGTAAATGGTAATGCCCGCGACAAGTATAAATTTAAAACAACAACATTACGCAACATAGAGAAGACAGGCCCATATATGCATGATGGCCGTTTTGGTACGCTAGAAGAGGTAGTACAACACTACTTGGGCGACATGAGTGATGCTACAGCAGACCTCAGCAACGAACCCAATATGCACGCACTTCGAGACTCTGTATACCTTAGCGAAGATCACAAAGCAGCTTTGGTATCATTTTTGAAGACATTAACAGACGAGGAGTTTCTCACAAAAGAAGAATACAGTAATCCATTTTAAAACAAACAGAAAACATGAAAAATATATTTTTAGCAATTTTAATGGTAGGTACACTAGGTGTATTTGCTAAGACAATCACTCAAACAATACTTGTAAAAGGAGAGTGCGGTATGTGTAAAGACAAAATAGAAGCAGCACTTGACATCCCAGGCGTTTCATTTGCAGAATGGAACAAAGAGACGAAGCTGCTCACCATACGATACAATGACAAAAAGGTGTCTGAAAATGATATACATACGACAATAAGCGACCTCGGATATGCTACGGCAAAAATGGAAGCAAGCAAAGAGGGACAAGCCAAACTAGCAAACTGCTGCAAGCCAAAAGAAGTAAAGGCATGTGGTGCTAAAAAAGGCTGCTGCAGTAAAAAGAAGGAGTAATAACCATAAGATAAGTAATAGGCTCTCGTTTTTACGAGGGCTTTTTTTTGTCATTTTATTGAGCAAAATGACGTAGATAAGCTCTAGAATAAAAGCAGCCAAAAACATACCTAATAAATGGGCAAGACCTGCTAGATAAGTACGCATACAAGATAACAATCTCCACCGCAGTATTTGATCCCAAGCAATAGGAATATATTACTTTCCATTATATTTGGACAAAACCCAAATGTTGTGAAAAACATACTCTTCTCTTTTACACTCTTATTTTCAGTATTATTCACCGTAGCACAAACTACCAAAACTGGACCACGTGCTGTCTTTGGCAATCTAGAACATGACGGTCCGTATGACCGCAGTGAGATTCTGCTCCAAGAAAAACTAACGGTATCCTCAGATGATAACCAAGTATATACCATAACGGCCTATCATCTTACGATAGCACCTACTACAGGCAAATCCATACGGTTTGAAGTAGAGGGCGAGAAGTTGCCAGCAAAACTGCAAGGAGTTCTAAACCAGGTAGTAGCAGGCGACAAAATACATATAGAATCTATACGAGCCACAACGGATGGCACAGATGCTCTAGCCCTAAAATCAATCGTCTTAGAAGTGAAGACATACACGAGTGACGGACCCTATGACGCGGTATGGCCGAACTTCAATGAGCCTATCAAAACAGATAGCTTTTTGATTGCTACTTTTGGCGATCTCCACCCGAGCAAACCACACTCCAAAGAAGACATACTAAAGCAAGCAGAGATAGGCACATTTTCTAAAACAGGCTTAGACTACAACGTAATTAGTTTTAAGATGATAGTAGCATTCAAAAAAGCTCCTGCAACGATGGCAAGCACCAGCTCCAATAAGCTAACACCCAAAATGAAGGAAATACTTTCTCGTAGTACCTCTGGAGACAGAATCCTCATAGAAGGCATCCGTGCTCAAACCACGATAAACGGTGAAGTAATAAAGGCTAACCTTAGCCCAATTATTATCACGGTGCTTTAGCCTCTATTCAAAATCACCTTACCACTCACCCACTGCTTTCCTATAGCATAGCGAATGAGGTATATGCCTGTTGCATAGCTACTTAAATCTACTTGTACTACTTCTTGCTGTTGTATGTTCTGTACCACATGCAGTACTTTTCCACTCAGGTCGGTGATGTACAGTTCGGGTATGTCAACACTCGCTTTTATGTTGAGGATACCATGCGTAGGATTGGGGTAGTAGTTCCACATTATATCTATTGGCTTGGCGGGATTTCCCACACCATTACTTGTATCGCTTAGGGTTGTATCTGCCTGCGTATACGCCACACTATCTGTTGGGTAAGTCAGATCAAGATCCGGCAACTCCTGCTCGCAGTCTGGCATATACGTGTAGGTTTTTATGATACGAACGAGCAAATCATTGAGTGTTTCCACTGTATAGCTATCTGTACTTGGTTTTAGGTGGCTTCCTCCTATCCCACTATCGTCGGTAAGAAATGCGTATGTACCATTGGTAGCCAGAGCTATACTCCGCATGAGGTACTCTGTGCCTTTGTCTATACCACTCGCTACTAGCGGCACTATGCGTATGCCTTTGGCTGCTGCTTGCATGCTTATCTTTCTGAGTTTTTCTTGTATGGCAGGTGTATTATGGGGCGGAGCATCGAGCACCAAAAACAGTATACGTGCCCGAGCATCGTCACTCCATTGCAGGGCATTTACAGCCGTATCTAAAGCTACTTCTACCGCCTC
>CAWVTO010000047.1:0-11043 GCA_963932895.1 uncultured bacterium | reverse complement strand
TCTTCTAAAGCTCTACGAATAATATTCATGCCTGTATGCTCATCTGGAGTAGCTCCTTCTAGTTTGGCAATAGATTCTATGGCTCTAACGAAGGCTACACCTCCACCAGCTACAATACCTTCTTCTACTGCTGCTCTAGTAGCTGCAAGAGCATCGTCTACACGATCTTTCTTCTCTTTCATTTCTACTTCTGAAGCGGCACCTATATACAATACGGCAACACCACCAGAAAGTTTAGCAAGTCTTTCTTGCAGTTTTTCTTTATCATAGTCAGAAGTAGAGTTATCCATTTCTGCTTGTATTTGCTTGATTCTACCTTTAATATCTGTAGATTTTCCAGCACCATTTACTATTACAGTATTTTCTTTGTCTATTGTGATTTTCTCTGCAGTACCTAGCATCTCTATGGTAGTATCCTCTAGTTTTCTACCTTGTTCTTCACTGATTACAGATCCGCCAGTAAGCGTAGCTATATCCTGAAGCATTGCTTTTCTTCTGTCTCCAAAACCTGGAGCTTTTACTGCCGCTACTTTGAGTGATCCTCTTATCTTATTAACCACTAAAGTAGCAAGGGCTTCACCTTCTACTTCTTCTGATATAATAACCAATGGTTTACCGCTTTGAGCAGTTAACTCTAGCACAGGAAGCAATTCTTTCATGCTGCTTATCTTTTTGTCACAGATAAGTATGAATGGAGAATCTAAATCTGCTTCCATTTTCTCTGTATTGGTAACAAAGTATGGAGAAAGATATCCTCTATCAAACTGCATTCCTTCTACCGTCTTTACTTCGGTCTCAGTACCTTTAGCCTCTTCTACAGTGATGACACCATTTCTTCCTACTTTTTTCATAGCGTCTGCTATGAGCGTACCGATCACCTCATCATTATTTGCAGAGATAGATGCAACTTGGCCTATTTTGGCAAAATCATCACCTACAACTTCACTCTGCTCCTTTAGGTTTTCTTTTACCGCTGCTACTGCCTTGTCTATACCTCTTTTGAGGTCCATTGGGTTTGCACCTGCAGCCACATTTTTGAGTCCTCCTGCTACTATAGCCTGAGCCAATACCGTAGCTGTAGTAGTGCCGTCTCCTGCTATATCTGCAGTTTTAGACGCTACTTCTTTTACCATTTGAGCTCCCATATTTTCTATAGGATCTTTTAGTTCAATTTCTTTTGCCACTGTAACACCATCTTTTGTGATGTTTGGTGAACCAAATTTCTTGTCAATAACTACGTTACGTCCTCTGGGACCAAGTGTTACTTTTACTGCATTCGCTAGTTGATCAACTCCTTTTTTAAGTTTATCTCTACCTTTAGTATCAAATAATATTTGTTTTGCCATTTTCTTAATTCTTATCGGTTAATATTAAACAATTGCAAGAATATCTGATTCTCTCATCATTAATAAATCTTTGCCATCTACTGCGAGCTCCGTACCTGAATACTTGCCATAAAGTACCGTATCTCCTACTTTGACTGTTGTAGGCTCATCTACTTTACCTGGTCCTACTGCTATAACTGTCCCTTTTTGAGGTTTTTCTTTAGCGGTGTCTGGAATGTAAATACCTCCTGCCGTTTGCGTTTCGGCTTCAGCTGGTTCTATCAATACTCTGTCTGATAATGGTTTTATGTTCATTTTTATAATAAATTAATTGTTACTATTATTGTATGTCACACTTTGTGCCAATTTATATAAGTGACAAATCGCTATGCAACGGTCCTCAGGTACAGCTTATATTTGGTCATTATGTCAGTTTTTGCAAAAAACCACGCATAAAAAAAGGAGTGACATTGTCACTCCTTTAAAATATCTGTGTTGTTACTACTAGTTCTCCGGAACTGCATTTCCTGGCACCTCTATTGACGGAACTGCTTCCTGAGTAGGGGCTGCCGTTGGAAGAGTTGGAGCCACTGGAGTAGAATTCTCAATTCTATCTAAAAACTCATTTGTTTGTTCTACATCTGGAGAGTAAACAAAGCGGCTACCTACTGCTAATAACATGAGAGCAAATGCCAAAGTCCACGTTGCTTTCTCTACAAATTCATTTGTTTTTTTAACACCTGCGATCTGATTTGCTGCTGAAAAATTGGCTGCTATACCTCCACCTTTGGGGTTTTGGATAAGAACTGCTAGTATTAATAGAATAGAGACTATGATGGCTAGTATGATAAGTGTTGTAAACATTCGTTTATTTTTTTAAGATTGCTTGTGTTGTAATTCCTTAATTAAGGCGGCAAAATACGCTGATTTTTCAGGATTTTGCAAACTTAATTTCTTATACCCTTCAATGGCCTTGATATAATACCCTTGCTTGACGTAAAGACCTATCAGTGTTTCACTTATAACTTCCATGTTATCAATATCACTTTCTTGAGCTTTGGTCTCTGCCTTATAAAACTCGCGATTTTGAATCGGTCTTTTTCTCTTGGTAGCTAAAAATTGGTCTAATAAATTTTGCACATGGTCTGGAGACTTGGTGTGCCTCTTTGGTTTTGGTGCAGAATCTTCTATGTTGTTCAACCAAAACAAGAAATTGTGCTCTTCTTCTTGTTCTTTCTCTGTAATGAGTTTGGTTAACTCCAATTGCGGGTCATACGCCACATAGTCAAAATCAACTTCTTCCTTCTTAATAATTGGCCTTTCTAATGGTTCCAATTCTTTTATTGGGTCGTAGGTTACTATGGTATCGAAGTCTATTTTATTCGCATCTCCTACTGTTGACGTTTCTTTTACCTCGTCCGTCTTTTCTGCTAACTCCTCTGTTTTTGCTATCTGCTCTCGTATTTCTTCGGTAATTCCTACAGTCTCCAATTGTTCAGGAGGTTCAATACTCTCCTTCACCAACTCATTCTCACTAGAAAATTCCTTTTCTACTAAAACTTTAGGTAAGTCACTACTTATCTCTTCTACTGCTTTTGGTACAGAAGCAACTTCTTCTTTTGGTCTATCGGCTGTTATCTTAACTGGTTCTATACTTTTTTGCTCTAATTTGGTATGCTCAGGCATTTCTTCCTGAGTCATAAACTGAAAGAGTATCTCTTTGTCTCCGGAGTATGTGGCCGCTAGTCTGAGGTATTTGCTTTGCAAATAGGACTCTTCATTGCTGTGGCCTCTTGCCAAAAGCACTCTATAACTGGAACACCACGGCATTTTATCTGACAGATGCTGTATCGGCTGAATGTTCTCTTGACCGATTTTCCCGGGTTGAGAACTTAGTCGTGCTATATCTATACGTTCTGTTACCAATTGATTGCGGCTTTATTGAAAATCGATTGAACGAGCATTTGAGAAATCTCTTTAATTAGCTCTTCTTCTACGGCATTGAAATCCTGCGTAGCGTCAAAATCTTGAAAATTGCTAAAGGTTTGCTCAAAGGCACTTTTAGGACATTTCGGACAAACAAGTTTTACTTCTACTTTGATAGTAAGTCTGTTGAGCTGTGCATTTTCACTGGCTTGTGCTGCTACAGGTGTTACTACATAGTCTACAATAGCTCCTGAAAAGTGAAAATCTCCTCCTCTTTCCTCGATACTTAGGTTGGTCTCAGAGATAAATTTTTGTTTGAGGTCTTCGGTAATTTTTTGGCTCAGTAGTGGCGATACAATAGGTGCATTATTCTCAAAAAAACCGACAGAATACGTCTGTACTTCTGCACAAATACTGGTACCACTGAAGCTATAAAAACCACACGAAGGCAATAATGCCATTGCCACGGTGAGTGAGGCAACTATGGTTAATTTAATTTTCGATTTCATATTGCTTTATTTTACGGTACAGTGTACGCTCAGATATTCCGAGTTCTTGAGCTGCTCTCTTTCTTCGTCCATTGTTTTTGAGTAACGCTTTGCGAATCAACTCTTCTTCTTTGGCCTCTAGCGATAGTATCTCATTATCCCCCTCGGCATACTGATCCTCTATCTCTACATGGTCATATACATCTTCTTGATGTGCTGTTTGCACAGGAGAATAATTAGTAGACTCCGCAACTTTATTACTTGAGGAGAGTATTCGTGTTATACTAGCCCTATTGCTCTCCACAAACTCCTCACTCACCTCATTATTCTCTACCATTCCAAAAACAACTTTACGCAGTTCCGAAACATCTTTTTTGAGATCTATAAGAACCTTGTAAAATATATCTCGCTCTGAAACATCACTTTCTTTACTTGTTTCTTTAAATATAGCAGGAAGGTTATTTTCTGCACGAGCAGGCAAATATTTTCGTATAATTTCGGCGTCTATTCTCGAACCTTGTTCCAGCACGGCTATTTGCTCTGCAATATTCTTTAGCTGACGAATATTGCCTGGCCAACGGTAGTTTTGTAATATTTTCTCTCCGTCTAAAGTGAGTTCAAATATCTCTTGTCTGTATTTCTCAGAAGCGTCAAACGCAAATTTCTGAAACAAAAGGACCACATCTCCGGGCCGCTCTCTAAGTGGAGGAACAGCTATTGGCAACGTAGACAATCTATAATAAAGATCTTCTCTGAACTTGTTGCGTTCTACCTCCGTGATTAAATCTCTGTTGGTAGCCGTAATAATACGTACATCGGTTTTTTGAACCTTACTACTCCCTACACGTATAAACTCTCCGTTTTCTAATACCCGCAGCAGTCTGCTCTGAGTCTCTAGAGGTAATTCCCCTACCTCATCTAAAAATATAGTTCCACCATTAGCCGCTTCGAAATACCCTTTTCTATTATCGACAGCACCAGTGAAGGCTCCTTTATCGTGACCAAAAAGCTCAGAATTGATAGTACCCTCGGGTAATGCACCACAGTTTATAGCTATGAAAGGCCCATGCTTTCTTGGGCTTAGATGATGTATAATTTTAGAAAAGGACTCTTTACCGCTGCCACTCTCACCCTGTATGTAAACAGTAAGCTCAGTAGGTGCTACTCGCATAGCTGTTTGCAAGGCATAGTTAAGCTTTGAAGAGTTTCCTATAATTCCAAATCGTTGTTTTACTTGTTGTAAATCCATTAATTAGTCTGCAAAAATGGCAGATTTTTTTGATTTAATGGCAGATATATCGATAAAATGAATGGAATTAACTAACGAAATCAAATACAGTTAGTAGCACGACCTACTTAAATGCTAGAAGCTAATACGGGTAAAACATCTTGATTCTACCTGAAATACTAAAAGTCCTACCTCAATGAGTAGTTTCTTACGGTTATATCATACGGCATTATTGCTTGTACACTATGTTGAGAGCCCCATCGTTTCATATCCGTCAATTGCTTTACAAATCCTTCGTAACCGGTATTTTTGGTAGCCTCTATTATTTGTGCTTGCAAGTTTGTATTGCCTTGTATTTTACTCAATAGCATATTGAAAGGATCTTTTGCCTTTGGGAATTCTCTGATTTTAAAATCTGTCAGTTCTGCTTCCTTAGCTGCAGAAGCTATTGCTGCCTCTAATCCTCCAAGCTCGTCAACCAATCCTATTTCTTTGGCCATTATACCGGTCCATACTCTACCTTGAGCTATCTCGTTTACTTGCTCTTTGGTCATATTACGTCCCTCTGCTACTCTGCTAAGAAACGTATCGTATATTTTGTCAATAATACTTGCTATATACTCCCGCTCTTCTTCTGTTATGGCTCTATCTAGGCGTCCTATGTCTGAATGCTTGCCAGTACCTACATACTCAAAATCTAGACCCATCTTCTCCTTCAATAACTTCTCTGCGTTTGGGATAAGACCAAATACACCTATAGAACCCGTAACCGTAGTTGATTCTGCAAAAATTTAGCGAGCGGGCGTTGCTATATAATAACCTCCACTAGCAGCCACATCACTCATACTTACTATAAGCGGTTTTTCTGCAGCCAATAATTTTGCCTCTCTCCAAATAATATCGCTCGCTAGAGAACTCCCTCCTCGGCTATCTATTCTGAAAACTACTGCTTTTATCTTTTTGTCTAGTCGTACTTTTTTAAGCGTAGCGGCCATATCATCTGCGGCTATCTGCGTACCGTCACCTTTGCCACCTACTATGTCTCCACTTGCGTATACTACTGCTATTCTATCACTTCCACTTCCTTGTACACCTAAGTTTTGAGCATATTTTTGTTCTGAAATGAGCGGCACTTTTGTGTCATCCTCCACTCCCATTCGGCTTTTCATAGTGCTGTAGAATTCGTCTCTATATACCGTAGCGTCAATGTAACCTGCAGCTACGTAATCTTGTACGCTTCTTAGTCTCAATTCGTCTGCATCAGCCTTTAATTTCTCTGTAGGAATATTTCTGCTTTTTGATATCGCTGCTAACGTCTCGTTGAATACTGAGTTGATATATACCTCTATCTGCTCTCTATTCTCTGGGCTAAGATTCTTACGCGTATATGCTTCTACAGCACCTTTAAATTTACCTGCTCTTATAGCTTGTACTTCTACCCCCAATTTTTCTAGTGCTCCGGCAAAAAAAGTAACCTGTGCTACCATACCTGTGAACGACATCTCTCCTTCTGGATTAACAAAAACACTATCTGCCACACTTGCTACATAGTATGTAGGGTAGTAGTAGTAATCTGCGTATGCATAGATAAACTTACCCGACTCCTTGAAGTCTTCAAGCTTATTTCTTACTTCGCTTAGTTTAGCATAACCAGATGCAAATGTTGTCAGGTCTAATATGATACCCTTTATTCTATCGTCTGTCTTAGCTTCCTCTATAGATCGCAAAATATCATTGAGTCCTATGGGCAATAACTGAGCGGGATCTAGTGCTGCTATCACAGCAAACGGACTCACATCTGATACGTTATCTTGAAGCCCATAATTCAACTTCATATTGACCACACTGTTTTGTGGTATTTTAACCTCTGGTTTAGCACTAGCCGCCGCACCTATTATTAAAAAAATAGAAAGACCGAAAACAACTACTACTGCTAGGATATAACCTAATGTAGAAGCTAGTACTACCTTAAAAAAACGCATATGTTCAACTGTTTACTTCTAATTCTTTAATAAACCAAGACTTTAGAGGTAAAGACCTCTGTCTCAGTTTTTATTAGAACGAAGTAAACACCTTGACTATGTCCCCCGAATGGAATATCGGTTAAAGATGAGGATATATCGTCTAAGGTGATTTGTCTGCCAGCAGCATCCCATATCTCTACCTGCACGATATTGGCTGGAGCATCTAATATGGTGATTTGCTGGCTTGAAGGATTGTAGTTGGTCTTTAGCTTTTGATACACTGTCTCCCGTGTAGAAAGTGCTCCTATCGTAAAGGTCACTGGAATAGTAATGGTCTTACCCACTTGACTTTCTAGATTTATGGTTAACTCATCAGTATACGTGCCGTCTGCTAAGTCTTTGAAACCCAATGTAATTTTTGCTGCATCACCTTCATTGGCTGTAGGCTCAATGCTATTGACGATCAAATTTCCGTCTCTCGTAACGACAGAAGATATGTTGGATATGTTCTGGTTTCCTGTATTTATGATATATAAACCTCTTTCTAAACTTGGATCTACATACTTGAAATTCACTATTTTTTGGGCAGTCGAAACCTCATTTATAACAGGTTTCGTATCCGTACCCCCAATTACATTTATTCGTTCGATAAATTCCGGGTGATCAACAAATGGGTTTCTGTTTTTTTGGTAACCAAAGATTTTTCCGTTTCGTTGTATTTCGAATGCTGACGGAGAATAATCTGAATGCCATTGCTTTAATATTGCCTCTTGTCCATCTATGAAATTGCTGTAGTCTTGATAACGAATCACAAAATACATCATCGCTCTTGCTGTAGCCCCTTTTTGTAAATCTCTCGGTTCAAAAACACTTCCTCTCAACTTGCTTCCGCCTTCTGTCCACGTAGGTGTTCCTGTTACCACACCAAAGGGGTAGCTAGCACGTCTTCCATTTGCTGGATTGTCTGTGGGGAACAGATGATGAATATCAGCTCTTTCTGGCTCACGTTGGCTAAAAAGACTCTGTGGCCAAGTATGCTCACAGTTAAAGTTGTTACTATTGGCTCCAGATCGCGTATTGAAAGTAGCCACCCTGCCAGTGTATACACAGGTTACCTTGCCAGCTACGTTATCAATATCGTCATACATTTTATCTCTTGCTCCACTATAACCCAAGTTGATATATCCTGCAGCTAGTTTTGTTCTCAATGCATCTTTCAGGTCTTGATAGCTTTTATTAAAGGTGGATGAATAATACGTTCCTTCGTGTCTACCGTTTCCTACTAAATCGATGCGATGCTCAGATCCGTCATCCAATACAAAAATCAACTCGGTATTGTAAGCTACATTATGCCTAGGAGAAAAAGTGACACGCACTTTCTCTGTAGCACCTGTTGCTATAGTAGCCGTAGGAATACTGTACGTAAAATCTGTATTGTATAGATTTACATCATCTATGACCAATGGCCCACTTGAAGTATTGGTCACATTCACCGCAAGCTCTTTGTCTGCGGTAGTAAGCACATCTCCAAAATCAAGTTGACTTAATGAAAGGCTAACTTGTGACTGAACGAAAGATGCAATAAATAACAATAAAATACTAGTATGTCTCATTGGCACAAAGGTAGATTATTCTCGTATCAAGGCATATGCTTTGCACGTAATAATTGGCATAAGGTTCTACACACCAACTAACACATCAGAATCATCTTATCATTAAGAAGTTTTTCACAAAAGGAAGAATGAGAAGGCAGATTATCCTCGTAAAATTACCTTTGCCATATGCTAACACCACTAACAGCAATAAGCCCGATAGACGGCAGATACAGAGGAAAAGTACAAGAACTTGCTCCTTACTTCTCGGAATACGGACTTTTCAAATACCGTATATGGGTAGAAATCGAATATTTTATTGCTTTGTCTGAACTTGGATTAGATCAATTCCCTAGTATCTCATCTATTGGCCAAGACTTTCTTAGAGGACTGTATAGCAACTTTAGTGAAGCAGACGCCCAACAAATAAAAGACATAGAGAAGACTACAAATCATGACGTAAAAGCTGTAGAGTATTTCATAAAAGAGAAATTAAAAGGCACCAAACTAGAAGAATACAGTGAATTTGTTCACTTTGGACTTACCAGTCAAGATGTAAATAATACGGCGATTCCTTTTAGCCTACAACTGGGGATAGACGAAGTGGTCATCCCAAATATTAAACACATTCACGAAAAGATGAATGAGTTTGCAGAGCAATGGAAAGGCATACCCCTACTAAGCCGCACACACGGACAGGCTGCAACACCTACTACGGTAGGCAAAGAATTTGCTGTATTTGCAGAGCGAATAAGAGTACAACTTGATACGCTGATAGAAACTCCTATTAGTGCTAAGTTTGGAGGAGCCACTGGAGCATTCAATGCACACAGACTAGCATTCCCTCAGATAGATTGGCCAGCGTTTGGCGATAAACTCGTGGCAGATCTTGGACTAGTAAGAAGCTATCCTACTACTCAGATAGACCACTACGACCAACTAGCTGCCGTTTTTGATGCCATGAGACGTATCAATATTATCTTGATGGATTTTGCTAAAGATATATGGCAGTACATCAGCATGGACTTCTTTAAGCAACGCATAGTAGCTGGAGAAGTGGGAAGTAGTGCGATGCCGCACAAAGTAAATCCCATCGATTTCGAAAATGCAGAAGGGAACTTGGGCATAGCTAACGCTCTATTGGACCACTTGAGCAATAAACTACCTATAAGTAGACTACAGAGAGACTTGACAGACAGCACAGTCCTTCGCAACGTAGGTGTTCCGCTTACGCATATACTTATTGCTCTGAAAAGTTTGGACAAAGGGATGAGTAAACTCATACTCAACAACGATGCTATACATGCAGACTTGGATAGAAACTGGGCCGTAACGGCAGAGGCAATACAGACCATTCTTAGAAGGGAAAAGATAGAAGGTGCATACGAACTACTGAAAGGCTTAACACGAACCAATGATGGAATAAATGAGCGAAGCATTGCGGAGTTTGTTCAACAACTGGACATATCTGATTCCGTAAAAATGGAAATCAGTGCTATTACCCCATTCAACTACCTCGGATATGCCGCAGAATAAGAAAACATTGGTACTGGGGGCAACACCCAAGCCAGAACGATATGCTTATTTGGCTACAGAAATGCTAGTGAACTATAAGCACAGCGTGATTCCATTTGGAGTAAAAAAAGGTACTATAGGCGACCTTACTATTCTGAACGAATGGCCAAGTGACGATGATATAGACACCGTAACCTTGTATATAAATCCTACAATACAAAAGGATTTTTATGATAGAATACTAGCATTGAGACCAAAGCGAATCATTTTTAACCCCGGCACAGAAAACACCGAACTTGAAAGACTAGCTGTAGCAAATGATATAATTGCACAAGAAGCCTGCACCCTAGTACTTTTGCGAACAAACCAATATTAACAAAAATGAAAATGAAAAAAATACTTCTACTACTAATTGCTGCATCTACGATGGTGGCTTGCTCAAAAAACAAAGAGGATAAGCGTACTGCGATAAATGAATTGCAAAAATCTGAAGTAATGGGCACAACCGAAGGATTAGCCCAATTGGCAAATTTGCACAAGGAGTATGGCATGAGCTACAATGATGCAGAAGGGAACAGCTACTTATATGCCGCTGCACAATATTACTTCTATGAAAATAAATTTGGCGAAGCTCAACCACTACTCACAGCGTATATTGCCCGCGACGATAGTACTGAGCCATTTCGCAATGCAGCACTCAATCTGGCTATATTGCTCGCTAACGAAGCTAATTTCTCCTCTGCAGACGACCTTATTTCGGCAGTACTAGAAAAAGGTCTTCCTTCTCCTGCCCAGTGGCAAGACATTATAAAGCTATATGAAAACAAAATTGCCGCTAAGGCAGATTTGGAGCCGCATGACTACGAGAGGCTCTCACTTGCCTATACCGCAGTAGGCCGATTTACTGAAGCTACAGCTAGTCTGCAAACCGCTATCAATGATTTTCCTGCGTACGAAAAAAGAGCTAATCTAATGTACCGAGCAGGTTTTGTATGCTGGGAGTAC
>CAWVTO010000046.1:0-11173 GCA_963932895.1 uncultured bacterium | reverse complement strand
CGTTGAAGCTGCAGATGTAGCTAACCAGATAGGTTATCCGGTACTCGTAAAAGCAAGTGCTGGTGGTGGTGGAAAGGGAATGCGAATAGTACACGACCCTAAAAACCTAGAAAGCCAAATGAGAACGGCACAGAGCGAAGCTCAAAGTGCTTTTGGTGATCGTTCTGTTTTTATTGAAAAATTTGTCACTAGACCACGCCACATAGAGATACAGCTGATAGCAGACAATCACGGAAGCGTGGTATATCTACTGGAGCGTGAGTGCTCCATACAACGTAGACATCAGAAACTAGTAGAGGAAGCACCAAGTGCTGTACTCACAGATGCTCTTCGTAAGGAGATGGGAGAAGCTGCGGTAAATGTGGCTAAGGCGTGTAACTACTCCGGAGCAGGCACAGTAGAATTTTTGCTAGACGCGGACCACAAGTTCTATTTCCTAGAAATGAATACCCGCTTGCAAGTAGAGCATCCTGTTACAGAGCTCATTACCGGACTAGATCTAGTAGCAGAACAAATAAAAGTGGCTCGTAATGAGAAACTGGACTACGTACAAGATGACATACACGCCCACGGACACGCCATAGAGCTGCGTCTAACAGCAGAAGAACCTGAGAATGACTTCATACCTGCCATTGGCAGCATAGATGTATACGATCCGCCGCAGCATGATTGGGTACGATTGGATGATTTCGTATACGAAGGATATGAAATACCTATCTATTACGATAATATGTTTGCCAAGCTAATAGTATGGGGTAAGGATAGGACAGAAGCTATACAACGAATGATAATAGCTTGCAATGAGTTTACTATAGAAGGCGTACCTACTACTTTAGACTTTGGTCGCTTCGTAATGCAGCACCCTAAGTTTGTGGATGGGGATTTTGACACCAATTTCATCGCTCAATACTATACGCCAGAAGGTCGTGCAGAGCAAGATGCAGATATCAATAAAGCTGCTGCTCTATTCACCTACCTAGAATTTAATGAGCACAAAGAGGTAGTGGTAGCAAAGCATACCAGTGATGCTTGGAGAAAAAGAGCGGAATAGGAAAACTCAAACGCAAGGTCAAGTTTAAATCGCTTAGGCGAACACTGATCATTCTAATGAAATTAAGCTTTACCTTATCAATTATAATTTCACTGCTAATAGGTTGCCTTTCTTTTGGAGAAGAAACAGACTTTGAGATAAATTCAAAAGAAGGAATAAAAGCAGCATTCAGAATATTAAAAATAGACGCTTCTCTTATTGAAGAGGTACATTACCATAGGAACGAAGCAGATATTATTATCGTTAACTCAAAACTACCGCAACAAGTCTTCCCCTTCCATTCAATACTCGAATGACATACAGCGTATGATCAACTACTCTGTAAAACACCACGTAGTTGTCTTTTGAAACACTTCTTGAGCCATTCACTTATCTCTTGATTTTTATTCATAAAACACTACACTTTACCTATCTACACATTATTTTTGGCAGACCATTTTTATTTATATGAAAGATCAATTTTACGAAGTAGTACAACTCATAAAGCAATCGCGGGAGAATGCCATAAAATCAGTAAACGTAGAATTGATAAATCTGTATTGGAACATTGGCTCGTACATACGCCACCAGTTAGCTATATCTGACTGGGGAGACAAAACCGTAGAAGAGCTTGCAAATTATGTAAAAAGGCATCACCCTGAGCTTCGCGGATTTAATAAAAGGGGACTCTATAGAATGAAACAATTCTATGAAACTTATCATGAAATACAAATTGTGTCATCGGCGATGACGCAATTGCAATTGTCTGATAGTAAGGTGAATATAATTGTGTCATCGGCGATGACACAATATAAAGAAGAGGATATTAGAGGCACCTTATTGACACAAATAAGCTGGACACATCACCTCACTATAATGTCCAGATGTAAACGAGACGAAGAGATAGAATTTTATGTACGACAGGCAATAAAAGAGCGATATACTGTCAAAGAACTAGATCGGCAGATTTCGGCGGCTCTATTCGAAAGAACCATACTAAGTAAAACCAAGGCATCACCAAAGGCCAAAGAACTCCATCCAGATATTGGCAACACGATAAAAGACAACTACCTTGTTGATTTTATTAATCTCCACGAATCGCATAGCGAAGGAGACTTACAAAAAGGCCTCGTTAACCAAATGAAGGATTTTGTACTTGAACTTGGCAAGGATTTTTTGTTTATATCTGAGGAGTTCAAATTACAGGTAGGCAGTACTGATTTTTATGTAGATCTTTTATTTTTTCATAGAGGCCTGCAATGTACGATTGCCATTGAACTAAAGACCGACAAATTCAAACCTGCTCATCTTGGTCAACTAAACTTCTACCTAGAAGCACTCGATAAGGATGTAAAAAGACCACACGAAAATCCGAGTATAGGAATACTCCTCTGCAAAGATAAAGATAACGAAGTAGTAGAATATGCACTCAATACGTCACTTAGCCCTACACTAGTTGCCGAGTATAAGACACAGCTGCCAGACAAGAAAGTACTTCAAGCAAAAATGGAAGACATTTTCAATACATAAGAACATCCACACCTTGAACAAACGCATAGCACAAACAACCAATATCTCTGAGAAGCAAGTAGTAGCTGTATTGCAACTATTAGCCGATGGAGGCACTATCCCTTTCTTAGCACGGTACCGAAAAGAAGCTACAGGTAGCCTAGATGAAGTAGCCATAGAAAAAATAGATACCGAACACAAAAAACTGATAGAACTAGAAAAGCGAAAGAAAATAATACTAGAACGACTGATAGAACTAAAGGTAAACAAACCTGAACTAGCTGATCAAATACAAAACTGCTATGACTCCAAAGAACTAGAAGACCTCTACCTTCCCTACAAGCAGAAGCGAAAGACCAAAGCTACAGTAGCCATAGAAAACGGACTAGAACCTTTGGCTAAAATCATAATGAGTCAGCGGCAAAATGACATTATGAATCAAGCATATCGATACGCTCGCAATGGTTTGAGTGCAGACGATGCACTAGAAGGTGCTCGCCATATCATAGCAGAATGGGTGAGTGAGAGTAAAGCGGCTCGTGATACCATAAGAACTAGTTTTGAGAGGCACGCAACACTTATAGCCAAAGTAGACAAAAAGAAGACTGCCGATGCTCAGAAATACAAGGACTACTTTGATTTCTCTCAGAATACAAATAGGATACCAAGCCATAGATTTTTAGCTATACTAAGAGCCGAAAAAGAAGGCCTACTCAAGGTAAAAGTAGAGATAGATACCGACAGAGCACTAGAACGACTAGAGCGAATATTCATACGCTCGAATGCAGATGCGGCGGACCACATACGCACTGCAGTAAAAGACAGCTACAAGCGGCTACTAGCTCCTAGTATAGTCACCGAAATACGCAAAGATGCCAAAGAGAAAGCCGACTTGGAAGCAATAGGTATATTTACCAATAACCTTACTCAGTTACTCATGGCTGCTCCGCTCGGCAGCAAACGAGTACTGGCACTCGACCCCGGTTTTAGGTCTGGATGTAAACTTACCTGCCTAGATGAGCAGAGTAATCTTGTGTACCACAGCACTATATACCCACACCCACCCCAAAACAATGCCGACGATGCTCGCCACAGAATAGAAGGCTTAATCAGGAAATACAACATAGAAGCCATTGCTATAGGTAACGGAACAGCAGGCAGAGAGACTGAGCAATTTGTCAAAGGATTATTGCCTAAGACGAGTGATATCCAAGTCTACCTCATAAGTGAAGCTGGAGCATCTATCTACTCGGCAAGTGAAGCTGCAAGGGAAGAGTTTCCCGATTTAGATTTAACGGTGCGTGGGTCAGTATCCATTGGCCGGAGGCTAATAGACCCACTAGCAGAACTGGTAAAAATAGAACCTAAAAGTATTGGTGTAGGTCAGTACCAGCATGATCTAGATCAGAGTAAGCTCAAAGCTAGCTTAGACAATGTAGTAAGCTTTGCGGTAAATAAGGTTGGGGTGAATGTAAATACTGCCAGCAAACACCTCTTGCAGCACGTATCCGGACTCGGTCCTAAACTAGCACAAAATATAATAGAACATAGAGATTCCTTGGGTGCATTTAAGAGCATAGATGCCATTAAAACTGTAAAAGGATTTGGAGCGAAGGCTTTTGAGCAATCTGCTGGCTTTTTGAGAGTAATAGGCGGCAAAAATCCGCTAGATGGAAGTGCGGTTCACCCAGAGAGCTACTCCATTGTAAAAAACATGGCCAAAAGGCTAAACATTGATACCCAAGAACTTATCGGGAATGAAACTCTTGCTGCAACTATACGCTTAGAAGATTTTGTTACAGATACCGTTGGCTTGCCCACACTTACAGATATAATCACCGAAATAAAGAAACCAGGTCTTGACCCTCGAGGAAAGGCCCAGTCTATGGAATTTGATGACAGAATACGCGATATAAAAGATGTACGTATTGGGATGAAACTACAAGGCAAAATCAGTAACCTTACTAAATTTGGTGCTTTTGTAGATATAGGTATTAAAGAAAATGGGCTTATACATGTTTCGCAAATAACAGACAGACGAATAACTGATCCGGCAGAAGTCCTGCACCTAGAACAAGTAGTAACTGCTCGCGTAATAGATGTAGACTTAGACCGAAAAAGGATAGGTCTAAGTATGAAGGATTAAAAAGGCTCACATAAAAAAGCCCTATTCACAGAGTGACTAGGGCTTTTTATATAATTCAATGTATGCTACTTGGTCACTACAACGCGTTTCACTATGTTCGCTTCACTAGAAGTAATAGCAACATAATATGTTCCGCTTGCAAAGTCTGATGTGCTTAACACTACTTTTTCTGTTGAATTGACACTAGATTCCCAAGATAAGATCTGTTTACCGTATATATCATAAACCGTTATGCCGTCTAAGCTCTGGTTACCTACAGAGATTACGTTTAATACATCTGTAGCTGGATTTGGGTAAACATGAATGCTACTTCCTTCTAGTTCGCTCACACTAGCGGTATAAGCAACTACTTGTACAAGTGTATCCGACCCACAATCATTGAATACAATTAACCTTACATCATAACTACCAATATTAAAGTTGGCCGTTGGACTATTCTGGTCACTTGTACTTCCATTACCAAAATCCCAACTTACCCTGTCCTGATTTGAGCTAGTATTCGTAAAATCTGATTTAAATCCTGAAGAAGACTTATTGTATATTGAGAAAGTAAATCCTGCTACTGGTAGCGGCACAATAGTTACCACGGTATTATCTGAGACCAAACATCCATTGGCATCTAGCTTGGTAACCGAATATGTATTTGATGTACTTACTGCTACAATCTGTGAAGTAGCTCCTGTACTCCAAGCATAACCACTTCCTGCACCAGCATCTAATATATCACCTACACACAAATCTGAAGTAGTAGGTAAAAAGTCTGTCTCAGGAGTGTATATACTAACGGTAATTTCATCTGTATCCTCACACCCATTGGCATCAGTCACTACTACAGAGAAAGTTCCAGAGGTGCTTGTGGTAATGTTTTGTGAAGTAGTGCCATTGCTCCAAGCGTAACCAGCAAATGATCCTGCATCTATAGTTACGTTTCCTCCGCACTGTGTTATATCGTTTCCTAAGTCAACTGTAGGCACACTATTTACGGCAACTCTCATTGTATCACTCCCTATACAACCATTTGCATTTACCACTTGTACGCTATAGTCTCCAGTGGTTGCTACAGAGATACTACTTGTAGTAGCACCGGTACTCCATAAATACTCACTGTAAGTACCTGCAGACACCGACACAGAACCACCACATTGAGCAGTGTCATTCCCAAGACTAAAGCTTGTAAGTTCGCAAGTATTATCCTCTATTGTAATACCAAAATCTTCCGACTCACCATGCTGTAGGGTTCCACAAGGTTCATTTGGGATATTGATATCATCAGCCATTATTCTCATTCTTAAAACCTTGCCTTTCACTACTCCAATAGTAGGTACGGTTATGGTGTCGTTTCTGTACCCCGAAACTAAAGGGCTGTACCATACCATTTCATTGGTAGTATCAAACTGTCCATCATTATTATAATCGATGTAAACCCTAACTCTATTCGAATACGTATTCCCCGCATTCACATACAGTCTAAATCCTTGATCAGATACTCTAAACGTATCCGTACATATACGCTCAGTATACGCTCCGTCCGAGTCTGCACCGTTAGACATATATTCTACATTACCTACCTTAACACCATATACTCCATCGTCCAAAGTAGTATTCCCGGTAGTAGGTGCACACACAGCAGCTACTAGGGAATCGCAGACATATAGTCCATCTTGAAAACGCAATTCGTCAATAGCTATATCTGCACGGTAACCTGAACCACAAGTGGCAGAGAGTCTGAGTTTGGCTACTGCACCATTAAAATTGGAAAGATCTAAAGTTGCTTCTCTCCAAGCAGATGCATCTGCAGCCTGTTGCTCTCCAGATATCTGTCCCTGAGAATACCACCCTGTCCCTGTATCTGCCTCTACTTCTAATACACCCATATTAGCACCATACATATGAAAACCAAACACTAGATACCCTACAGACGGCATAGAAATACACCCCGACTGAATATAGGCCTTATCTCCAGCACTAGCAGGACTTGAAGCCTCTGCGTACAAATAATTTCCTGTACCACTAAAATCTTCTACGGGACCAGTACTGTTACTTAATGTACCGTTGGAATCTATCTCCCATAAATACGTGCCTCCATAATTTAGTGACCATATAGAATCTATGAAAGATACTGGAGCAGCAGAAATAGTATCAAAATCTTGCGTCCAGTTTGAAAATACTCTTCCACCGTTCACATTGACCGCATTGGTAATAGTAGTAGAATCTATATCTGTCCCTGAAGCATTTGAGCTTACGAGTTTTATAGTATACTGGCCGGCTGCTGTAAACTCGACCACTGGACTTTCAGAGGTAGCACTTGTTCCATTAATATAGTTAATAGTAGAGGGTGTTATAGTCCAAACATCACTGGCAGCATTGCCTGAGCTTGTGCTACTTAACGTTACTGAATTCCTTACGCATATATCACTTGAGCTTATTGTAAACGTTGCATTGATACTTGTATCTCCAAATACATTAGTGGTAAATACGCCTCTAGCGTGTGTTGCTATGGCTACTTCTTTATCAGAATCTCTTATTTGAAGCATATCACATCTCACATTTGCAAGACCATTGTTAGATGGGTCCCAATCTACAGTAGAAGCTCCAAGATTATTCGTAGACCACACACCTACTTCTGTAGCAAGCATAACCTGTGTTCTATCATTGGGATTATACAATGCCCAGCGTACTGGCATATCAGGCAAGTTACCTTCTTTGCTTTGCCAAGATGTTCCTCCATTTAGCGTTTCCCAAACCGAGTTCACACCATAACTGGAGTAAGTGACTAGAAGCTGATTATCTGTAGCTCCTACCTCTATACAAGAAATATACCCAGAAGGCAAATCATTATTGGGATCTAAGTCTACAGATGTTGGCGAAGTATGAGCATTGCTCACTTTATAGATTCCGCCACTTCCATTACCTACAAACAGAACATTTGAAGAATATGGAGAGCATCTCAAGTGAGAAGCTTGCACACCGTCGAGTGCACTACCCCCTACCGTAAGTGTATTAGTAGCTATAGTACCCGTAATACCAGATACTCTGTAAATCTCATTGGAACCCGCTGCTGCATACAAAATATTTGCGTCATCGTCATAATCTGCAGGATTAATAAATCTACCTGTACTGTTACTAGTTATATTGCCAAAACTTGCCCCACCATTGGTAGACCTTCTCCAGTTGTTTCGTACATAAGAAGTAATCTGATAGGTAGGATTATCTTGATCTATAAAACAGAAAGCTCCGTCTCCACCTGTAACTTCTGTAGTGGAGTTAATCCCTGGCGAAGTAAACTGATGTGTCCCATTGTCTTGTGCTCCTGCAAGCATATAGTTGCTACCAGCAGAGTCTTTCATAGCTACAGAAAAAAATTGAGTTACATTATATCCATTTACACTATGAGAAAAAGAAGGTGACGAACTACTTCCTACATTAGAAGAGTAATACGTTCCTCCATCGTTGCCAAATAATGCAGCATTATTGGCCCCTGGCCTAAAAACTATAGCGTGCTGATCTGCGTGCACTTCTGGCTGACTAAATCCACCATACCAATGAGATATAGGAGCCCACGTAGTTCCAGAATTTGTCGTTTTGTGTAAGTCTATACCTCCGGCTAGCACTATAGCGGAGTTGGTAGGGTGCACAGCAAGTATAAGATCGTACCACGCCTGTTCTCGCGTGTAGTCTTTCGTAGCATCGTTTTGATATGTAGGAATAGTAAGTGTAGTCCATGTACTGCCTGCATTGGATGTTTTTTGTATCCACTCAACACCTGAAGAGGTATTCGCTGCTACGGCATATACTACGTTAGCGTCTGATGGTGCACAAGCAAGTTCTATCCTACGTATACTTCCTGCTCCCGTTGGCAGAACAGAGGTAAAAGTTGTCCCGTCATTGGTAGACTTTAAGATATCTGACCCTCCACTTCTTTTTGCAGCATAAATATCCCCGTTTGCAGCTATTTCGATATCAACATAGACACCACTGCCAGAAGACGACCAACTCGCACCACCATTATCAGATCTGAATAATCCAGAACGTGTAGCTGCTAGTATTCTTCCTGTAGGTGTTACTACCAGTTTCTGTATGTAGTAGTATGTGCCATTATTGGTAGAAGCTAATTGACTCCAAGTTTGTCCTGCATCTTCGGATTTCCATATTCCCTGTCCTCTTACAGCATCAGAGTTATACCAGCCCTCTCCTGTTCCTACATAAAAAGTAGAATCATCTGTAGGGTCGTATGCCATTGTAGTAACAGCCATATTTGCCCAAAAATCATTAACAGTAGACCAAGCTGTAGCACTACTTGTGATATCACTATTATACCACAAACCGCCTGCAACACCGCCGGCCCACACTTTCTTGTAGCCATTTGCTCCATCTGTAGGATCAAACATGATCGCACGTGTACGTCCACCTACATTGTCTGATCCACGCTCGTCCCAGTTTACACCAGTGATAGCTGTATATCCTTGATATCTATTGGCATTTATGCTATCGACATCATGCATAATATCATACTTGGTGTGCGATGGCACGGTCATAGTATTGGGATCTACAGTCATGTAAAAATCCTGTTCAGCAGCTAAGTCTGGCCTATCATACTTCGGTCTTTTTTTAAGGTCTTTCTTGGTCAATCCCTCTAAGCCTTTGTAAGCAGAACTCTCCCACATACTATCCAGTCTAGCTTTTAGCTGGTCTTGAGTGTAAGATTGTGCGTTAGCACTAAACGTAAAAAAAGCAACTAGAAGTGCTAGGGTAATTTTGAATTGGTTGTTCATATTATTCAGCGTAAAATCTTTCAAAAAGTGTGTAAAATTAGCCTAATTATCGAAGTTTTAAGAACATATATCTATATTGACCCTAATTTTCTTTTACACTATTAGAATCTAGAAAGCCCAAAAATGTCATCGTGGTATAGTCTTATAATACGGCTTACCTTTGTGCCACTCATGGAGTCTTTCGAAGAATTAAACATAAACCGCCAACTGCTCAACGCCATAGCCGATCTCGGGTTTGAGAAACCTACACCTATACAGGAGGAAGCTTTCCCGGTAGGCATGTCTGGCAAAAACATAGTAGGCATAGCACAAACTGGTACGGGTAAGACATTGGCCTATATGCTACCTATCTTACAGCAGTTGAAATACTCTAAAGTCTACAAACCACGTGTAATCATTCTGGTACCTACCAGAGAACTTGTGGTACAAGTAGTAGAGCAGATAGAGCTTTTTACCCAATACATGAATACACGCGTACTTGGCGTATATGGCGGTGTCAATATAAAAACACAGATGGGTGCCCTCACCCAAGGTCAGGACATCATTGTAGGGACGCCCGGTAGATTGTATGATTTGGCAGCCAACAGATCCCTTCTATTGCAAGATGTAAAAAAGCTAGTCATAGATGAGGTAGATGTAATGCTTGATCTAGGTTTTCGCTTTCAGCTGAATAATATATTTGAACTACTTCCAGAAAAGCGTCAGAACATTATGTTTTCGGCTACGATGACCGAGGATGTGGAAATACTGATTAACGAGAACTTTATTGATCCAGAGTTTATCGCTATTGCGTTGAGTGGTACTCCGTTAGACAACATACACCAGAGTTGTTACGCGGTAGAGAATTTTTACACCAAGGTAAATCTACTGACACATCTACTACAAGACAAAGAAACGTATCAAAAGATACTCGTATTCATAGACAGTAAGAAGAATGCCGACAGGCTCTTTACCGCTATGGAAGAATCATTTTGGAGTGAGTTACTGGTAATACACTCCAATAAAAGTCAAAACAATAGGCTGGCCGCCATAGAACGCTTTAATGATAACAACGCTCGTGTACTTATAGCCACAGATGTGATAGCACGTGGTTTGGACTTAGACGATATTACGCATGTTATCAATTTTGATACTCCAAAGTTTCCCGAGAATTATATGCACCGTATAGGGCGTACCGGTAGAGCAGAAAAAATGGGACACTCGGTACTGTTTTCTACCGAAAACGAACAAGATGCCAAAAAGGAAATAGAAAAGCTAATGGAGTACGATATTCCTAGCATAGACTTCCCTACAGATGTAAAGGTGAGTAAAGAACTAACTCTAGACGAGCAACCACGAATAATAGAAAAAAACCCACACAAGAAAAGATCATATGAAGTGGGACCATCTTTTCATGAGAAAAAAGATAAGAACAAGAAGACTCATAACCTCGGTGGCGGACAAAAGATAAAGATTAAAAAAGCCAAAAAATATAAGAACCCAATTAGCAGAGGCCAGAAGCCCAAGGGTAAAGGGTAAGAACTTTGAGTATTGGATAATTTCATTCGCCAAATTTTCATCTTAAGTACTTGAATATTTTCACCACAGTACTTTCACAAGGGCCTAATTCAATTTATTTAAAATAAAAGTACCAAAGTAGTAATAACGGAATAACTTTGCACTTTATTTAATTTATATAATACCATGAACAAAGGAACAGTAAAATTCTTCAACGAT